>CAZLAJ010000062.1:0-5836 GCA_964557525.1 uncultured Gammaproteobacteria bacterium
CGTTTTACTGCTTCTCATCATTCTTCAGCCGGACATGGGAACGGCAATTATGGTGTTTCTTTTGAGTATCATCATCTACTATTTAGCGGGAAACGATTTGCATTATCTTCTGCTTCTGCTGCCAGCCGCAGCAGTCAGCTTTTTTCTCCTTATTAAAACTTCTCCCTACCGGTTCCGGAGGATTCTAGCTTTTTTTGATCCAAGTCTTGATCCACAGGGTATCACCTACCATGTGAGTCAGATACTTATCTCGCTGCAGAGCGGCGGGTGGTTTGGCAGAGGATTTGGATCATCCCGCCAGAAATATCTGTTTCTTCCAGAGGCTCATACCGACTCCATATTCGCCATTGTAGGGGAGGAGATCGGTTTTATCGGCGCCTCTCTAGTGTTGTTTATGTTCTTCATCCTGATTTACAAAATATATCAAGGCGTACAGCGGGCGCCTGACCGGTATGGAAGACTTTTAGCAGGCGGGATCTTTGCCTATTTTGCAATCCAGATTATCGTTAATCTGGGAGGAATGGTTAATGTTATGCCATTAACCGGTGTACCGCTTCCATTCTTTTCATACGGAGGGTCCAATATGCTGGTCTCATTCGCCCTCATGGGCATTCTGATCAACATCGCAAAAAGATGATACAATCTAGGTATGAAAAAGATTCTCATTACCGGCGGACATGTGACTCCGGCGATTGCGGTGATCGAGAAGCTGATGAAAGATGAGCGGGTGGAGATTGTGTTTGTGGGGAGAAGGTATATAAACGAGTATGAGAAGACGGAGACGTTTGAGCATCAGGAAGTGACTAGAATGGGCGTGCGGTTTATTCACCTTAATACCGGTAGATTCAGCACAGAGCTTTCATTCAAGAGTTTGAAAAGGCTACTGCTTTCTTTTTCCGCATTCTTCAAAGCTCGAAACATTTTGAAAAAAGAGAGACCAGATGTAATTCTCTCATTCGGCGGATACATCGCCTTACCTGTTGCGTATGCCGCCCATTATATGAACATCCCGCTCTTTACGCACGAGCAGACGATACGGCCAGGCAGAGCAAACAAGCTGATTGCCCGAGTGGCGCGAACGGTATTTGTGTCTTTTGAGGAAAACAAGAAAGATTTCCCCGGGTCCCATGTCGTTGTAACGGGCAATCCGGTAAGGGAGTCCGTCACCAAGGTGATGAAGAAGCCATTCGAGATACCTTCAACTGAGCCAGTCATCTATGTTACCGGCGGCTCGCTTGGCGCACACTCGATAAACATCTTGATTGAAGAAAAGCTGGAAGAGCTGCTATCCCGTTACGTTCTTATTCACCAGACGGGTGACGTCAAGGAATATGGTGATTATGAACGTCTGGTAAAAAAGCGTGAGGGTCTACCAAGCAACTTGAAAGAGAGATATATTCTTGCCCCCAACTTTTATGATGACCAGATAGGGTATGTGTATGACAGAAGCGATGTGGTTGTGTCGCGGGCGGGCGCGAATACGTTTTTTGAACTGGTAACCCTTAAAAAACCTGCTGTGCTCATTCCACTTCCATGGTCGGCAAACGGAGAGCAGGAAGAACATGCGAAGCTGTATGAGCGTCTCAGTTTAGGTATAGCCTTCGATCAGAATAGAACTGCTAAGGAGCTGGTGGAAACGATAGATAAGCTGTACTCCAGCCGTGAAGAATACCGTAAAAATTTCAGTAATATACCTGGTATAGTAAATGGTAATGCTGCAGAAACCATCATTCAGAATCTATCCATCTAAGCTGGTGCATTTTTTAGTACGGCATAAATTTAAGGTAATTGCTGTGTGCCTTGCTCCCGTTTTGTTTCTCGGCATTCTCCTTATCTCAGAGCTTTTGGTTGTTAAAACGGTGGTTATACAGAATCCTACGTCCACACCGGTAAGGGGAATTCCCGGACTATATAAGCGGAACATACTGTTAACAAGTGATAGTGATATTAATGCGTACCTTCAGTCTCTGAACCCGCATGTAAAGTCGGTACATATTGTTCGTGAGTACCCCTCCACACTTCACCTTACTTTCAATTATCTATCACCAGTTGCTCAGGTGAAGATGGACAAAGGAGTACTTGTTGTTGCAGAAAGCGGACGAGTGCTTCAGAAAAATGAATCTCCCATATCAAACTTACCAACAATATCGTTCTATCAGGTTATCCGCCAGAATGAATATATGCAGGGCGACACCATTGAGTACGATGAGATCGTGAAAACACTAAAGCTCGTTACATCAGTAAACCCGTATGGGGTGAAAATAGATACTGTTGATATTGGCGGTCCAGGTATGATAGCATGTAGGGTAGTATTTGGATGGAATCAAGACTCAAAACCCACTCTCTATTTCAGTTTTGAGAAGGATGTGAGCAAGCAGTTATATGAGATGAAGAAAGTGGTGGAGAAGTTGCGGACTGACAGGCGCAGCATAAAGAGTCTTGATTTGCGTTTTAACCGTCCGGTGATACGATTTTAATATATAACATGGCAGACAACCTCATTTGCGCAATAGATATAGGCAGCTTCAAAATCGCAAGCGTCGTCGGGGTACAGTCAAAGGATTCGGATGAGCTGAGAGTAATCGGCTTTAATTCGGTACCATCCCGTGGAGTGAAAAAAGGACTTATCGTTGACATCGACCAAGTGACGCAGGCGGTTGAGGAGAGTGTGGAGAAGGCTGAGCGCATGGCAGGGCATAAGATTAACCATGCATTTGTTTCTATCGGCGGTCCACACATCTCATCTCTTAACTCACATGGTGTGGTTGCGGTTTCAAACAGCCAGGGCGAGATTGTGCCTGAAGACATTGAGCGAGTTATTGAGGCGGCCCGCGCCATCTCTCTCTCCAACACGAGACAGATCATCGAGGTGACGCCGCGTGAATATGTTGTCGACGGCCAGCCAGGAATCAAAAATCCAGTAGGCATGACCGGGGTGAGGCTTGAGGTTGATACGCACATTATTACGGCATCATTAACAAACTTAAAAAATATAGACCGATGTCTCGCAGATCTAGGCATCGCAAACTCAGGTTTTATCTTTTCCGGACTTGCATCAGCTGAGTCTACCTTAACCGATACCGAAAAAGAACTGGGAGTAGTACTCGTAGATATTGGAGGCGGTAAGACAGACATAAGCGTCTATGTTGAGGGTGCGCTCTCATACTCGTGTTCTATCGGTGTAGGCGCGCGGCATGTTACGAATGATATTGCTGTTGGTTTACGGGTTTCACTAGATTCTGCAGAAAAGATTAAACTTCACTTAAGTAAGAATATGAGCATGAGGCGGGATGAGCGGGTGTTTAAGAAAGAGACTCCGCTTGATCTGAATGACCTCATGCTGCCTGAGAATGTAACAGATGTTTCATTAAAGACGCTTGTTGATGGGATCATTTCCCCCCGCCTTGAGGAGCTGTTTAAGCTCATCTTTGAAGAGATTGAAAAGAGCGGTTATGCAAATAGTGTTCCTTCCGGTATTGTTGTCACCGGCGGAGGGGCACTTACAGTGGGGCTTGTAGAGATGGGGAAGAAGGTGGTTGGTCTGCCGATGCGGCTGGGCCGTCCGGCAGGAGTGACCGGTCTCATTGATGAGCTTATGAATCCACAATATGCAACAACCGTCGGCTTGATTTTATACGGTCAGCGAAATATAATGAGGGGGGACAAAACGGGGAGGGACTTTAATAAAATGTTGAAGGATCTATCTTTCAACAGCCAGTTTGAAAAGGTTAAAAGTATTATTAAACAGTTCATCCCCTAACTTATATTATTCCACAATCTCCATGCTTCTTAACGAAGCATCATTCGTAACAATATATGGCTTTAGTTAAACCGAGCGCTGGACAACCCGCAAGAATAAAGGTAATAGGTGTAGGTGGCGGAGGGGGAAATGCCCTCAACACAATGATTCAGGAGGGTGGTATTAATGGTGTGGAGTTTGTTGCGGTAAACACCGATGCGCAGGCGTTGCTGAATAACAAAGCAGAGATTAAGGTGCAGATTGGTGAGAACTTAACAAAAGGTTTAGGATCAGGCGGTGATCCTGAGGTTGGTTTCCATGCTGCAGAGGAATCCAAAGAGCGCTTAAAGGAAGAATTGGACGGGGCTGACATGGTCTTTATCACCGCAGGTGAGGGCGGAGGAACGGGAACAGGCGCCTCTCCTGTCATTGCTGAGGTTGCGCGAGAATCCGGTGCATTGACGGTCGCGGTTGTGACTAAGCCGTTTGATTTTGAGGGTTCGCGCAGAAAGTATTCAGCAGAGGATGGAGTAGGCAAACTGAAAGAACAGGTAGATACATTAATCGTAGTACCAAACCAGCGGATTCTGCAGATCGTAGACAAAAAGACGCCGGTAACAGAAGCGTTTAAAAAAATAGACTCAGTCTTGTATCAAGGAGTCCGGGGCATTGCCGAGCTTATCACCGTACCCGGACTGGTGAATGTAGACTTTGCAGATGTGAGGTCGATTATGAGTAGCGCAGGGACTGCCTTGATGGGAATCGGAATTGGTTCTGGTGAACAGCGGGCAGTCGAGGCAATTAAGCAGGCTATCTCTTCTCCTTTGCTTGATGTCTCTATCGAAGGCGCCAAGGGCGTGTTATTTAATGTTGTTGGAGGACAGGATATGTCAATGAGTGAGATAGATGAGGCAGCCTCCATTATCGCAAAGACAGTGGATCCAGATGCAGATATTATCTTCGGAGCCGTAGTAGACGAAAAGATGATGGATCAGATAAAGATCACCCTTATTGCAACAAAGTTTGATGAATCACGTATTCAGTTCTTGCGATTGAGAAGAGAGACTCCTCAGGAAGAACAACCTCAAATTCACACACCTATTCAAACGAGAAATACAGAGCTGCCTAAAAAAGAAGAACGAGTCCCCTCCACAGATGATCTTGATGAATACCTGGAAGAGGACTCTGACCTCGATATACCTGCATTCCTGAGAAAAAAGTAATAGTTTTAGGTTTCTTTGGCGATATATTCTCTTACCAGCTTATCTGTGTGGTCTCCGATCCACTCAGCCATCTCTTCCTCCTCTTGAAGCGATTGGGTAAGTTCGTTTATATCCTGCTCCTCACCCATTACCTGTGCTGCTGTTATGAGTCCTTTATATTTTGCAATTTCGAAATGCTCTAATGCGTAATCCATCTCCGCAGCTTTTACAATCTTATCTGGCATCATTCCCATTGAAGCGCCTGAAACCATTCCCATCATATTGGCAAGCATTGATTTCGCGCTGGAAACATCTTTTCCATGTCGTTCGATTATTGTCTTTAACCTTTCAGCCTGTTGTCGTGTTACCTCGAGATGTTCTTGAATCTTTTCCTTTATATCAGGATAATCACCGGTTTCTTCTACTTGTTTCTCAAGTTTTTTTGTAATGTCCGTTTCCATCGCATACGCATCATTCAGCCATGCGACATATTTATCCTTGTTCATAGTATGTAAAAAATGATAATGGTAATAAACTCCTATTGTTTGTTATTGTTCCGGTGTTTTAGCAGCGGGTACAGATTCTGCATTGTCCACATCAAACGCGGATGGCTGATCATCAGTGAGGTTTCGTACTGGTTTTTCCAGTTCTCCCGTACTTGTATTCATCAAACAATCGTAACAGGGATTCGTAAGAGTAAAGTCACAGCAGAGCAAGAAAGTAGTATCTAAATTCTATGTGGTGACCTATAGTATAGTTGACAATAGAGACTAAAATGATAGAATATAGTTTCGTTCTATCAAAGGAGCGGCCCCATTGGAGCCGCTCTCATTCTATCTCGGGCGCTGGTAGTAGAATTACGGCTTTTTGAGGTGATAAGAGAGGTGAAAAGAAG
>CAZLAJ010000063.1:0-5820 GCA_964557525.1 uncultured Gammaproteobacteria bacterium
CCTAAGGAATATGCATTTAAAAAACGGGATGCAGTGGAGAGCTACTTGCAGCTTCTGAAAGACGAACTGAATGTAAAAGGTGTTGAGGTTAGAGAAGGTGGGGAAAGTATTACTGTTTCGTATGATACGGTACTTACTGATGAGCTTCTACTTGAGGGTGAGCTCAGGGATCTCATTCGGAGCATACAAAATGAGCGGAAGGTAAAAGGCATTAAGGTGAGCGATGAGGTTGTCATCACCGTACCAGAGAAGTTTAAACCGTTTGAAGAGCAGATTAAAAAGAAGGTGCTCGCACGATCAATCTCATACGGGGTAGAGCTTCAGGTAGAATAAAGGGTATGCTTGGCATAACTATTTCATCCCTTATTCTCATCTCATTTTCCTTCTTTAATCTGCTGGGCATTGACCGTCCACTGTTTACCAATCAGTTATTTTTTTGTTTGGTTGGGATAGTTGCATTCATCGCAGTCAGATTTTTAGGAAAGCGATTTTTTGCTTCAAATGCTGCTCTGTTTTATATATCCTTTCTTGTACTTTTAGTGGTGACGTATGTAATAGGGTTTGAGGCAAAAGGATCCAAACGGTGGATAGATCTGCTTGTGTTTAACTTCCAGCCATCAGAGTTCTTTAAGATATTCTTTATTTTATATTTAAGTGTCCTTCTTGCAAAGAAAAGCAACAAGTTCAGTGAGTTTGGCATGTTTATTATCTCCCTTTTTGTATTTGCCGTTCCTACGATGATCATATTTCTGCAGCCTGATCTGGGAAATGCGATGGTCTATTTTGTCATCTATCTCTCTATTGTTCTCTTCTCCTACATTCCAAAAAGATACGTTCTATCCTTCATTCTCATTCTTGCTCTTGCACTGCCGGTGGGATCATTGTTTTTGAAGGACTACCAGCGGGACCGATTGACAAGTTTCATTAATCCAGGTCATGATCCTGCAGCGTCATATAATATGGCGCAGGCGGTAATAACGTCAGGATCGGGGAGGATGCTTGGTAAAGGGCTGTCGCGGGGGACTCAGTCTCAACTGTCATTTCTGCCGGAGAATCATACCGACTTTGCCTTTTCATCGCTTCTTGAACAGTTTGGCTTTATGGGTGGCGCTGCAATACTCTCTCTCTACGGGGCGCTCATGTACTTTCTTATCAAAAAAGCATATGGGTATGTGCAACAAGGAGAAGAAGAATGGTATCTGTTTACCCTCGGTTTTGCCACGTTTATTCTCTTTCAGATGATGATTAATGTAGGAATGAATATGGGGGTAATGCCGGTTGCCGGAATCACTCTTCCCTTTATCTCCTATGGAGGATCAGCTCTTGTAACTCTCTTTATAGGTCTTGCGATGGTGATTTGATAGAACGGTACTCAGCATGTTGCAGAAGAATTCATCTACGTCTCGGCGATTGAGGGAGATCCCTCACTTGTTCTCTTTGCTGCAGCTCACCTTGTAAGAGAAGTAATCGATCTCGTTCCTCAAGGTTTAACTCTGGTAATCGTAGTTCTAGCGATGTAATCTCAGCAATTAGTTGATCTGCAGGCATGTTCGCAGGTGTTGGTTTTACTTCGGAAAATGGATGCTGGGAAAGTTCCCAGGATTCTATTCTAGTCATACAGACATAAACTTATATTATTGTTCTCTAATCATGTTTGAATTTCTAAATTAACTGTTGCTGCTAAATCGTACAGTTTTCTTCGTAGAGCCTCTTCCACAAAAGCAGCCATCTCGTTTTTTAAGCAAGTATCGGGTTTAGGTTGTTGAAATAGTCGTCGGACTGTATTGAATGCGCGTTTAAAATCTTCCTCTCTCATGCTTTGTAAGTTGGCGTATATGGTTGGTTTATGATGCCTGCCTAATATTTCTGCCATGTTCCTGATATTATACTCTCACCTATAGAATTTCAAGCAATTACAGAACGAGCCAATGAAAGATTATATTTATCACCCACATATTGCTTATTGTAGATCAGCTCTTGAAACTCTGTTTATGGATCCAGCCCTTGTAGTTTAGTTATAGCAATAATACTTATGGGTTTTTGTTTTGTTTGAAGCGGTCTAGTCGTCTTCTCGCCTCTTCTGCCGTTAACGCAAGGGATATAGTTCCTCTTTTTTCTGCTGCTTCAAGATAGGGAATTAGTTCTTCTAATTTTCTCCAATCTACGTTACACGCAACAATTAACTTTGCGATTGTTGTTCTTAATTCAGGATCAGATAAAGAAGTAATTTCGTTTGGACCCCGGTTTTCTCCCATATGTAGCGAACTATTAATCTTTGCAATTATATCACGACACCAATAGAGAGAACAGTATTACTCTTTTCACTTGCGTACAGGGAATAATAGGGTATAATTTTATCTACGTATGGCTAAAATTGCAGTTGTAAAAGCGGGAGGAAAACAATATTTGGTTCGAGAGAACCAGGAGCTTGTTGTAGACAAGCTTGATGGAAACAAAGATGACAAGGTTTCTTTTGAAGCCCTTGCTGTCTTTGATGATGCATCTGAAAAGATTGAAGTAGGTGAACCTGCATTGAAAACTGCAGTTGAGGCTCAGATTGTAGAGCAGGTAAAGGGAGACAAAGTACGAGTTGCAAAGTTTAAGGCTAAGGTCCGCTACCGAAAAGTGAATGGATTTAGAGCAGAACTTACGAAAGTTAAGATTTTGGGAATATAATGGCTCTAACTGAATTGAGTTTTTCTCAGTCTGGAGGAAATCTGGACCAGTGCGCGCGCATGTCTGGTAGCGAGTGTATTCAATTTGTTACTGATTTACTTGTTACAACAACATCTCCAAGGCCGGAGGATTTACATAGTGCTTTGCAGGTAGCTGCACAAGTAGCTAAGATATTGGAGATGCGTGGAGACGCTCGTTGTGCAGAAAGCATTAGAGAGTTAGCAGAGTTGACGGTTTCCCCAGGTGGAATCAAAGCCCGTTCATAATTACAAACTATGGCACATACAAAAGCACAAAAAGCAGTAAAAGGAAATCGAGACTCACGTTCAAAAAGAAGAGGAGTGAAGAAGTTTGGTGGCGAGTCTGTTATTTCTGGCAACATTATCATCAGACAAAAAGGCACCAAAGTAAATGCAGGCGACGGTACTATGCTCTCTAAAGACTTCACAATCATCGCTCTCAAAACGGGAGTCGTCAAATTCATCACACGAAACGGAGAAAAGTACGTCACGGTAGTATAATGGAGGATATGGCAAGCGAAGACGTAGATAGGCTATTCACTCAAATACAGGAAGAGACTGATATCTTCATTAAAGCAAAGCTTCTTAAGAAACTGCAGAAAGAGGAGGACGTTCCACTCAAAGATATTGCAGAAGCGTTAGGCCAGAAACCGGCGTACATCTGCCACGTAATGCGGCTTAATAGAGTTCCAGAGATTATCGTCGATGGGTACTACTCTCAGCTCATCTCTCTTTCACACCTTTTTATTCTCTCCAGGGTAAAAGATCCAGATACAATGGTTGGGATATATGAACGAGTACTTGCTGACAATATGACAGCTCTTCAGACTGAAAAATTAGTACGTGAGCATTTGCATGGGGTAAAGACTGAAGGTGACTATCTGCCCCGTCAGGAAAAAGAGAAGTACCAGTTTACTGCTGATAAAGGGACAACTCACATCAGTGTAGATATTCAGCAGTCACGCATTAAAACGACACTGAAAGTGGAGATGAAGGGCTCCATGAAGAATACGAATGAGATACTACGACGCCTGATGGCTAAGATCAAGGAGTGGAAAGCTGAAGAGAATCTGTAGCCTGGACTGAACCTCCTTCGGGAATGGATTGGTGATCATCCCCGCCCTGTTTATCGGGAAATAGCGATAGAATACAGTACCGATAACATTCTCGATTGGAATGGGTCCAAATTCTCTTGAGTCAGATGATCGGGGCCGGTTGTCGCCTAAGACAAATAGATAGCCTTCTGGAATAGTGGCAGGGGTATTTTCTTTAATAAAGCCGGTGTCCCAAACATTTGTTTTTACCGGTAGAAAGTCTTCATTTAGCATCGATCCGTTTACATACACCTCTCCCCCTTTGACCGTTACTGTATCTCCGGGAAGGCCAATGATACGCTTGATGTAGTCAATATTGGGGTTCTGAAGAGATTTAAATACAATAACATCTCCTCTTTTCATCGGTCTGAATTTGTAGGTTATCTTGCTTGTCAGGATATACTCTCCATTAAAAAAGGTAGGATCCATGGATGCCCCTTTTATCTGGTTAGGCTGGAGGATGAAGAGGTAGACAACGATAAATAGGGAGCCGATGAAGACAACGGTCTCCAGTATGTCCATTACGAATTCAATGATTATTTTTATCGGCCCCATAGCTATTTCATTCTAAAGGAGCTACAGATAAAAAACAAGGAATTAAATGCTATAATTGAATCTGGAATTCGGTCGCATAGCTCAGTTGGTTAGAGCGTACGATTCACATTCGTAAGGTCCCTGGTTCAAGTCCAGGTGCGACCACAAATCATTCTTCATCCTAGCCTATGCAGAATCACTACCCTAAAACAACATGGCTCTCTCCTAAAATTGAGATAAGATCGTCTGATATAGAAGGAAAAGGGATGTTTGCTATTGAAGAGATTAAAAAGGGTGAAAAGGTAGTAATTTAGGGAGGAGAGTATACCGATTCTGTGGGTGCTCAACGTGCTAATCAAGATGGAAAACTGGTTCTGCATTTAGATGAGAATCTCTATTCAGTCGAGAATACGGGAGATGACCCAAGTTATTATATGAACCATTCGTGCGACCCGAATGTGTGGATGGATGACGCAGTTACATTATCTGCACGGAGGGATATTCCAGTCGGCACCGAACTGACTGCAGATTATGCGATGTGGGAGGGAGAAGAGTATGTATCTCCATGGGTATGCCGTTGTGGATCCGCTGACTGTAGAATGCGGATTACTGGACATGACTGGAAAGATGTGAGGCTGCGGGAGAGGTATCGAAACCATTTTTCCCCGCTGATAAACAAATGGATAGAGCAGTCGCGGAAAAGTGTATGACGAGGCTGTTAACTCGTCTTAGTTTGAAAGGTCTTCAAATATCTTCTCAACTTCAGCCGTCGAGGTAAAGGTAGGGGCTGTGTATGAAGAGTAGGTAAGGGTGAGAACGGTATTCCCGTTTATCACAAATCTTTGAATGATATAGTTTCTTTCATCATTGTTCATAAAATAGCCTTTAATTTGTCTTGAGAATGTGGAATTAGTTTGTTTAAATACCACGTCTGATGTTGTTTGAAATGTAGGTATGGTTGATTTGGTTCCTTTTATGAGATTGTTCGTATATGCGACATGGTCTGAATATGATGTCTGAGTCTGTATCGCGACAATTGTATCTTTTTTTCCATTTGTATTCTGTTTCTCCGCCTTATACACCACTCCATCTGTTGCGTCTTGAGTACGCTGCCATCCGGAAGGCAAAGAGATATTTAAAACGGAGTTTTCAATAGTAGGTTGTGTGAGCCTAGAGGAGAGTACGCGCCGGTTAAAGTACTGAAACCCGAGCCATTGAAGAACAAGCAATAGTACTGCTGTCACCAAAAATGCTGGAAGAATGTATCGTGGTGGTATTGTCTTCATTAATACGCTGCGGTGATAACGTACCGTATAGAAGCATTATACGGATCGCAGGTAATGAGTGTCAATTCACGTGGGTTTGTTGATTCTAGAACCTCTGTTGTCGTATCGTATACTTTTGCGACAGACTTAACAGTGTATTCTACCGTTCTATCGTCTCTCGTGTAGAAGACTGGTTTTCCTACCTTTACATTCCATAATCCTCCAAATACC
>CAZLAJ010000064.1:0-5605 GCA_964557525.1 uncultured Gammaproteobacteria bacterium
TGTTCGTTTAAGGACATTGCAGTTCTGGGCAGAACGCACGACTCTCTTCGACATATCACAGACGCACTTTACAATGCATCTATCCCGTACCAGTTGGTAACGAACACAACCCCGTTTACTGAATTGCCAGTCCAGTTAATTGTTTCAATTTTGAACTATCTTGCACAGTCGAACGAAGAAAATCTACGGTTATTGTTGGAAAGCAAATTATTGCAACATTTCGATAAGGGTGTATTGGTTGAAAAGTGGGTAATAGAATATAGACAAAAAGACCTCTCAAAAACTATGCATGATGTGAAGCAGTTCGTCGCGGAATCTTTTACACTCACAGAAAATGGAGAGAAGGAGTTCTCGTATTTGCTCAGCCTTGCTATCCAGTTTTTTGGAGTTGAGGATGGCTTGAAGAGGTTCGTAACGTATATGAACTATCTTGCCGAGCATGAGTATTATGATATGTATGCAGACCGGGTAACTCTTGCAACCTTCCACGCAGCAAAAGGGTTGGAGTTTGACCATGTCATAGTCTGCGGCTTTAACGAAGGAGTAGTGCCATTAACATCTACTGCAACTGATCAAGAGGAAGAAAAACGATTATTCTATGTCGCGCTTACTCGAGCTAAAAAAACAGTTCTTTGTACCGCGCCGCGTAAGCGGGGAGTGAAGCCTGCCCCAATCTCCAGATATGTAGCAATATTATCACCGATTGTAAAGATACAAGAGGACGAAGGGACTGCGGTGTATTTAAAGCAGTTAAAGAAGCGACAAGAAAAGCGGAGTCAGATGCAGATGTTTTAGACGTGCCCTTCTTGTTTTAAACTGGTATACCGAAGTGGAGAAAATATAATGTGGTCAATAACGGGAATATCCATTATCTTTCCTGCGTCAACCATCCGTTTAGTAAGTTGTATGTCCACGTCTGATGGGTGTGTGTCTCCGGATGGATGATTGTGGGCAAGAATGATGGTTGATGCGCAGTGCCTCATGGCGATATGGAATATCTCTCTCGGGTGGGTGATAGTCATATTTACGGTTCCGACAAATACAATCTCTGTTGCAATAACCATATGACGTGCATTTAGTGCAATAACAAAAAGATGCTCTTGTCTTTTATTTGGTAGTTTCTTTCTTACTACTGATACCGCATCTTCCGGTGAGGTGATACTCTCATTATTCTGATTAAGCGGCGATATTCGTCTTGCCAACTCGAAACAGGCAGACAGCTTAGCTGCCTTTGTAAGTCCCATTCCTTTTATCGTTCTCAGCCTCTCAATCGAGCTATCTGCCAAATTTTCAACCGTCCCATATGTGGCAAGAAGCTGATGAGAGAGTGAGGTGACGGGGATGCCTTTCGTTCCTGTTGTAAGAATCACGGCGATAAGCTCTGCGGTAGAGAGTGCAGATGGTCCCTTCTCGATTAATCGCTCGCGCGGTCTTTCGGCAGGGGCAAGCTGAAGAGGAGAGTATTCATGCATACAACGAGTGTATGCGAAAGAGGGGTAGCGCGTCAGTCGTCTATTGTCTACACATGATGGTTAAGAATATTTAATAACGGTATATGTGTAAATCGTAAATCTGATATACTAAATCTTTGGTACGAAGAAGGAATCTTACAGTAGTTATTCAGTTCATCTAAGTCGATATGAAAGAAAACAGAAATCTATTAATTATTGCTCTTATTGCCATTGTGAATGCCTTGGGGTACGGCATCATTATTCCTATTCTCTATTCGTACTCTCTGCGGTTTGGGTTAAATGATTTTGAGAATGGTCTATTGTTTGCATCCTATTCACTGGCGATGTTTCTATCAACTCCGATAATAGGAAGATTGTCTGATAAGTATGGAAGACGGCCGTTACTGATTGTCTCTATTGGAGGAACGGCGGTCTCGTTTTTTATGATGGCTTTTGCACCAAGTGCTTTATTTCTCTTTCTAGCCCGAATAATCGACGGTATTACCGCCGGTAACATACCCGTTGCATCAGCTGTCATATCTGATACGACAACCGCCGAAAATCGTGCAAAGGGATTTGGAATTATTGGTGCATCATTTGGATTCGGGTTAGTATTTGGGCCCGCCATATCTGGCCTCACGATTAAGTTTTCTCCATCTCTTCTCTTTATTATCGCAGGCACCGTCTCACTCATCGCCGTTGTTATTACCTACCTGTTACTGCCAGAAACAAACAAGCATATAGGGGAAGTGAAGAAAGGCAAGATTATAGATCTCCCGAAACTGTATCACGCCTTGTTTGATCCAAATGTGGGCACTACGTTTTTGATTACATTTTTCTACTATTTTGCATTCGCTACGTTTATCTTTGCATTTCAACCGTTTGCAGTAAAAGTGCTGCACCTTGATGTACAACACGTTTCCTATTTATTTGTGGTGTTTGGTTTGCTGGGTCTGTTGATGCAGGTCTTTATGGTCCAACGAATAGCCAAGCGTCTCGGATTAAAGCGTGCCTTTATGACCGGCATATTCTTTGTGCTGTGGGGATTTATCATTATGTTTCTTGCACAGTCGTTATGGACATACGTCCTCGGCTGTATCTTAATTGCTGTCTTTAATGCGATTGTTCAGCCACTCATCTCAACCATCCTTTCGCGCGAGACAGATGCAAAATCGCAGGGAAGTATTCTTGGATTAAACAGTTCATACATGAGCCTTGGGCAGATAGTTGGGCCGATCGTTGGTGGAGGACTGGCAACAGTATCTCTGCATTTTCCATTCTTGGGTGGTGCGGTGTTAGTCGCGTTCTGTCTGTATCTATCAACTAAAGTAATGAGAACAAATGTTAAGCAGGAGTCTGCATTTTAAGACTATTAGTGCTCAATGGGCGCAGAGGTGATGGGCGGGAGAGAAAATGAGGGGTTTATTATATCAGCAACCTGTCTGAGTGATTTACTTCGTTATAGTTTATCTGTTACAGTCTTTTTACATTCATCTTCTACATTGTATGTAGTTATATATTGTAGTTAAGCGTGGTATCAGACTTTGGAATTCGTGTAATCGCTATTCTATCATTGGTGTTTGGTATCTTTGAAACGTTTATTGGTATAACGCTTACCTATGGTGTCTTAACGAATTCGTTTCAGTCGAATACCGAACGATCTTTGCCACTATTGCTCCCCCTTTTGTATGTCTGCCTCGGAATATTAAAAATGTGGTCAGGTTTTGGATTGATAAATAAGAATGCACGAGCTTGGTATTTGAGCATACTAGTGCAGGTAATATCAATATATGTCTACGGTTATGAGTACCTTATGCCTGGTTCCAAATCTTCCCTCACATCAATTGCAGGAGCGATAACATTAAGTTCGGTAATTGTCATATATCTATTGAAGCGAAGCGTGCGTTTACTCTACGGAGTAGAGAAGAATGTACAAGAGGAAGAGTTAAAAACAAAGTATGTAGAGATTATCAATCGTCTCTCAGTACATTGATCAGAAGCAACGAAGATGCGTTAGAACGAAACCTTATTTCGTCTCACCCATTCTTACTTACTTCTGTATATTTCGTTCTACCTTATGAGTCTGTTTCTTTACGGTTTTCTTTGATTTCTTTATACCCTTTTGCGCCGTCTTTTTAAGTTGCTGTGCTTCTTTGGAGTTTTGTACTTCGTTCATTTTATTGGTAGCTCTCTGCTGTAGTTGTTTTCCTTGTTCTTTGCTTTTGTCATACACTTCACTCGCCTTCTGTTTCGCCTGTTCTATCTTATCTTTCGTTTCCGGGCTGTTTGCTGTTGCCTTTGCTTGGTTAATTGTTTCGGTTGTAGTTTGTTTGCCTTTGTTAATCATACCTTGCAAGCCTTGATCTTGAGCTTGTTTTTCAAACTGAGCTTCAGCTACTGCGCGTACAATCGTGGCATCCTCACCGATAGTGACAATATCAGAGACGCGTACCCGCTTTTTTCCTGATTGTAGATTTCTAATTCCCTGAGATACTTCAAACTCCTCCACCCTCCCTGTTTTATCATCAAAGTAGATATCAGAAACAGTGCCTAAGTCTGTCCCCGACTCAGTCACTATCTTTGTTTTTGTAAGGTAGTTATCTGCTTTCGCGATACTCTCAACTCGTTCAGATATGTCAGATGCTTTTCTTACCACATCGGTTGTCTTGACCATTACCGCATCTTTTCCAATACTCTCCACATCTTTATATAGAATGAGTTTTGCATCGGAGAACCATCCGCCTTTATCAACAATAAGGGCTTTCACTTGATGACTCTGTGGATCATATACTAGATCGCTCACATCATCAATCTGTTTTCCCTGTTTAAGGGATAATATTTTCAAACCAATTACGTCATTTCCTTTTATTAACATACGATTTACTTAATGTTTTTAACGTCAGTTTTAATGTGTCCCTGCTGGCTTTTTCTCCATAGATAGTACAGGAGACCGAGAAGTAAGATAGCCCCAATGACAATGGGGATAAGCATCTTGCCAGTGTCGATGAGCTGACCTGAGGTTGCATCGATTGAGAGTACTTCACCGTTGTTTGTCGTAACCGTTACCATGTCTCTGGGGTTTATCTCATTAGCAGTTGCTTGACCAGAATTTTTCGTTATCTTTATTCCTTCCGGAACAGTAATTTTCTTCACCCCATTATTCGTATTTATAGTAATTGTTTTTCCTTGGACTTTTAACACTTCTCCGTCTATCTTAGTAGCCTGTACATTTTTTGTATCTGTCTTTGTTGGAGGAATATCATTCTGCGCATGAACTGGAAACGATTCAAGCAAAATGAAGGTGAAAAGGAATAGCAATATGCTGTATTTTGCGTAACGCACTGTAGTTTTAACTATTTTCATAGAGAACAAGTATAGAAAGAGAACTTTAAGATTATGTTATATATCGTTAAGAGGGAGGTAAGACAAACTGCGCGCAAAGAATTGTACCCTATCTATTTACATTGCTATGTAGTGGTTCGTATGTGTTCAGATTGTGTCGGCGGGGTTGTTTATTTGAGCACAATCTCGAGGGTGAGGTCATATGGAGCAAATCCCTCTCGAATGTAGAATGAGATACCTTCTACATTAGAGGAAAAAACGCTTACCGATGCTTTGTCTGCGCCTTGTTCTGTTGCCCAATCAAGAAATGTTTGGACAAGCAGTTTGCCGATACCTTTATTGCGGAAGTTATGACTTACTAATATGTTTTCTAATTCTGCAACTTTAATGAGTCGATAGGAAGGAATATTTTTTATACCCCCCGTTGCGTAACCGATTAATTTATTGTTGTGTAAAGCGACAAGGCAAACCGCTTCCTTTTCTTCAATTTTTTGTTTGAAGTACTCTATTCCTTTATCTGAATGTGCCCAGTCTAGCTGAACCTGTTTGTCGTATGGAAGATCCGACAAAGCAAGTTCGTCTGCTAGAGATAATAGAGCATCTAAATCGTCTAATTCAGCCATTCTAATTGTGACATCTACCATAAATGTTACCTTTAGTTTTAATTAGCTAGTATGTTTTTTGCTGAGCTCGTTGAGTAGATGGAAACTGTATCAAATACTTTTGAGTTAATTTGCAGTCTTTATCTAGCAAGCGCTACTTAGATATGTCAAATTTTCCAGATTTTTATGACACACATCGGTAGTGGACAT
>CAZLAJ010000065.1:0-5593 GCA_964557525.1 uncultured Gammaproteobacteria bacterium
ATTCACCCTGTCAGATTACCGGGATGAGGTGTATAAGGCCAACCTGCGGTCACGGCTGGCAAATGATATTGAGCAGGCGACTAATCTTTCTGACGGATTGGTCGTTTTAACAGGTGATGTGCAGAAAGACGGCAATGTACTCAGGCGGGTAAAAGATGCACTCGTTCCAGCACCCACAGAGCGGCTCTACTCAGAAAAGTTTTCATGCCCCACCTGCGGACTTTCTTTACCGGAGATTGAACCGAGAATGTTTTCTTTCAACTCTCCCCTTGGTGCGTGTGAGACATGCAAGGGAATAGGCACATTACAGAAAATAGATTCGGACCTTTTGATTAATCCAAAACTGAGTATAAATGAGGGAGGAATACTTCCGTTTAACAAATTCTTCTTTATCGACACTTGGTATACTCGTCTTTTAAAGACTGTGGCGATTGAAGAGGGGATTGATCTTGATAAGCCAATAGGAAAACTGGGTAAGACTGAACTTGAGAAAGTGCTTTTTGGGACCGGTCAGGAATATAGGGTACGAGGAACAAACAGAATGGGAAGGCCCACCGCCATTATTGAGCGGTTTGATGGTGTTGTTAAAGAGTTGGAACGTCGCTTCTATGAAAACACGGGGGAGTATGGCGCAATGGAGCTTGGCAAGTATATGCGTGAAGAGTTGTGTGGTACCTGTAACGGGAAAAAGTTGAAACCGGAGGTGCTGGGGATAACAGTGGGAGGGGTAAACATCTCTGACCTTTCTGACCTTGCCGTTTACTCGATGACTCCCTTCCTAAAAGAAGACCTGCCCTCTTCGCTAAACCAGTATGAAACCGCGATCTCGAAACCAATTCTTAAAGAGATAATCATCCGGTTGTCATTCTTGGAGAATGTAGGACTGCAGTATCTGACAATCTCGAGGAAGGCAAAGACACTTTCAGGCGGAGAGCTCCAGAGAATTAGACTCGCATCTCAGATAGGCACCGGATTGACCGGAGTGCTCTATGTCCTGGATGAACCATCGATTGGTCTTCACCCGAAAGATGTGAGTGCGCTCATAAAAACACTGCATAATTTGAAAGATCTCGGAAACACACTTGTGGTTGTTGAACATGATCAGGAAACCATCGAATCAGCAGACTATACTATCGAGCTTGGACCGTATGCTGGTAAACATGGCGGCAGTGTGACGTTTACCGGCACTGTTCAGCAGATGCTTGAAGACAGCTCCTCGCTTACTGGTCAGTATCTGTCCGGTAAGCGGAAGATTACGGTTGAGAACCGTCCGCTTACGACTGATAAGGGAAAGATAGTCATACGGGGAGCATCGCAGTTTAACTTAAAGAATGTAGATGTTGAATTTCCGGTTGGCAACCTCATTGCAGTAACGGGAGTCTCTGGATCAGGTAAATCAACACTAGTCGTTGAGACCCTTTATCCCGCACTCAAGCATCAGCTAGACGGCTATTACTCTGATAGCATCGGAGATCATAAGCGTATGGAAGGACACCACTATGTTGATCGTGTGTATCTTGTTGATCAGTCTCCAATCGGGCGTACACCCCGTTCAAATCCGGCTACATATGTAGGTTTTTTTGATGAGATAAGAGATATATTTGCAGCAACCGTTGAGGCGAAGGTGAGGGGATTTGAGAAGGGAAGATTTTCATTTAACTTAAAAGGGGGAAGATGTGAGAAGTGTCAGGGAGCAGGTGTGATAAAGATTGAGATGCAGTTTTTACCGGATGTATATGTCACCTGCGATGTGTGTGAGGGGCATAGATATAACAAAGAAACGCTTGAAGTAATGTACAAAGGTAAAACAATTTACGACGTATTGAATATGACGGTGGATGAAGCCGTTGAGTTTTTTGTGAGTCATCATCGCATTCACAACAAGCTGCGTTTCCTTCAGAATGTCGGTCTTGGATATATCTCGCTCGGTCAGCCCGCACCTACCTTTTCAGGCGGAGAGGCGCAGCGCATTAAACTTGCAAATGAGCTCTCTCACAGAGAAACGGGGAGAACTGTTTACATTCTCGATGAACCTACCACCGGACTTCATTTTTACGATATCGAAAAACTCCTCCATGCTCTGTTCCAGCTTGTCGAAAGAGAGAATACCGTAGTGGTGATAGAACATAACTTGGATGTGGTCAAGAACGCCCAGTACATTATCGATATGGGTCCTGAGGGAGGGGAGAATGGGGGAAATGTTGTATATCAAGGACCGTTGGCGGGGATATTTGATGTTAAACAGTCGCACACTGGAACGTATTTACAGCACGCAATGAAGTAATGACGAGATTCTTAAGGACTTATCTGTAATGCAAAAGATCAAATGCCGCTGGATTCATGGCGACTGATCCCATTACAAAAAGATTTGTTTCACGGAAACTCGCCATCATAGCTTCCATAACCCCCTCACTTAACTCTTTATCCTTCAAATAGTATGTGATTGCTTCTCTGACATCATCTCTTTGGATGTGATGCTCAATACCATAATTACTTGCTTTACCTAATACTCGAGGTCCAACGGCCCAAAATGCTTGCGCGACAGCGTTGTCATGGAGATGTCCCCAGCCCATATTTTGCCAATATATTTTTTCCAGGTCGTATCCAAAATCGCTGAATCGTGTGCTGCCGTCCAGTAATGACTCCCTTAACCCGAGTGGGTCATGTGCTATTTCATCCGCCGCATCTCGTCTGCCGTCTCCTCCGCGAAACATAAATAAACTTAGGAGAGAACTAAAGATTATCTGCTGTTATAGTAAACCTCTTTCGGTAGGTACAAGTTGACCTAGGCCTTTCATGATGTTCCGTAAACTAGTCTCGCCCTTATCATACTTTCCATCAATAGTAGGTTGCAGCCAATGTTTTTGATATACGATATATGGGCTACGTTCCCCCTCGCCATCTATAAGTAATGATGGATACTCTTTGGTCATCCATTCCATATATGCAACAAAACGCATGAATGGATCAGGAATATACCGGGGAGATATAGCTGTATTGTGGGAAACAGGAAGGTACGGCCAATGCATCCAGTATCCTATTGTTTGTACATATTCAGAGGTATATACTCTTTTCTCACGTCTCTCTCCCTGCTCGTTTAATGGTTCGCCCATATGCTCAAAATAATTATGAGCTGATTATAACTATAGGATGATTATCATCTTGACAGTTCTTTGACAAAGCATAGAATGTACTTTTGTCTCTTACTGCCCTCTTCCGACTATGTTCTATCTTCCCGGTCGGGCACCAATAGGTTCAATGACCATTCACAGTAATACTCCAACAGTGGAACGAGCGACGCTCTCAGATATTTGGTTGCCTCATATTGATCTGGGTCACATAGCACCTTTTATTCCTTCTCGCCTTTGGGGCAGGGCGCAAGGCCCAGGTTTTTTGGAGCTTTTTGGTTCAACCGTAATCACGAGATTTCTGACCGATGAGGCAGCAGAGAAAAATCAGCTTTACTTTCTAGACGCTTTAAAAGCTCGATTAAGTCCTGGTGTTATCTCCCTCGAAGATCGTTTATAAACTCGCCTGCTTTGACGTTAATGTAATCCTATAGTATAATCAGCCTATGAAAACTATATGGAACTACTCTCTTCAGACTGAGGCAGAGCGGATTCTCCCCGTTGCTCATCATATACGCACACGTTTCTACCAGAAAAAACATTTTTTTGTATTGCCTCATATTGTTAAGAGAAATAGCAGGGTTATCTGTTTTCCTGATCTGAAGTACGATAAAGTTCCAGACTTTTGGGAGAGGGTTGTGTCAAGAGAAAACTGTCTACAGATACATGCACCTGATCTCGTTTCTGCTGTTGCAGATCTTCTTCCTCATGTCCTACTCGACTATTCCAACTTGAAAAGTTCATGGGAATCAGTCGCAGATCGCCTGTTTCCAATACTTTCTAGTCTTTTGCCTGGGTATTTCAATGGGATAGATACTATAGAGATTCGTCCCACTCAGTATGGTTCGGTTGCAGCCTCATTATCCGCTTGGCTTCCTGAAGAGCGCAACCTTATTGTTTACATTCGCTCTGACTGCGACATCTCACACATAGTTGAGGCCATGTTTATCGACCGTCTTGATAAAGTAAAGTCTGTTCATTCCTTTAACTGGGAGGAGAAAGAGGCTATAATGGACTTTCTCATGATGCATACTCCGCTTAAAGAGTTGTTTCCTCACTATGTGCCTACCCTTGCAAGCCTGAAAGACACTCAGCAGGGGAAGCTGATGGAACAGTCAAAACTGTACCTGCAAAAGCTTGGCTTTGGAACAGAGCAGATATTTGCACAACGAGGAGATATGGTGAAGATGCTGGGAAAAGATTTTCCGCTTGTTAACAGTGAAAAAAAGCTGATGAGTCTTCTCGTACTCAAGAGGGGTGCGGTTGTTTCATACGATGAGATCGCTGAGACACTGTGGGAAAAAGATGCTGATGAGAAGTTTTCACTCTATGCGATATCAAAAACGGTGGAGCGGCTGCGGGCTCGGGTTAAGTCTGCCGGAGTATTTCCAGACATTATCCAGACCATACGCGGGACGGGCTACATCCTGAACGACTAACTAATCCGTTAATATATATCCCTGCTTTTTAACCGACTGTATGACTCCAGTATGAATTCCTGCCTGGGATATTTTGTCGCGTATACGCTGAATAAGTTTGGCAATTGCTTCTTGAGAATATCGCTCATACCACTCTTCCTTCCACACGATCTGAGCTATCGTATCAAAGCTTACAACAGTATTTCTATTTTTAATGAGATGTAGGAGGACATTCTTTTGGTCGGGAGATAGGTGTGATAGCTGTTTAGAGTTGATGAGGGTGATTGATTCTCCATCAGAAGTGAAGATTGGACCGTTCGGGTATCCCAGCTGTTCGAGATACAAGTTTGACTGCTGTCTGAGTGTTCCCTGCTGGTTCCTTCGAACGTGCGAGAGGGTGGGTGAAAAATCATCATGAGATAGCTTCAGTACATCAGTGATGTAGTGATCAGTTATCGCCTCGAGTTCAAACCACGAATACACATCAGAGTACAGGTATTTCTTGTGGAGCATATCTGAGAGGAGAGCCTCAACGATGTTTCCCATTTTTGCATCAAACCTGACGTAGATCACACATCTGTGTTTATCATATTTTCCATAGGTTGAAGAAAATGCTGTGCAGATGGTTCCGTATCCTGTTGGACGAATCTCAATAGTTGCAACCTTGGCCTCCACACAGAGACTTCTCAAGTACGTGTCGTTGAGAACGGTTAAAAACGGCGCTGTTGTTGTGGCCTGAAACTGTTCAAACTGTTTTTGATCGACTTTAACCTCCCTCATGATCGATTGCACTACTGGGCCGTTCTCAAGAGGAATGGACGATTTAATATCATGCGATCCTTGAAATATTAGCGACATCGTTTCGTGAGGAAGAGTCGGAAAATATACCGTTGAAGAGTCGCTCTTAACCAGTTTCGGCAACACAACAAAACCCCGCTTTGCGTAAAAGTAGTTCTGGATATTATGCGCTGCCTGCATTAGGCGGATCGCTTCCGTATATGGTGAATAGTTCCAGTCAACACTTATTAGTGTCATAAATGAGTCAAA
>CAZLAJ010000066.1:0-5592 GCA_964557525.1 uncultured Gammaproteobacteria bacterium
AAAGGGACTACCCGAATAACAACTATGCCTGAATGGAACCGATATGAATCAGGCGAAATACCATCATATAACGAGACAGGGATAAAAGCTCAAGTTGTACGGTATAAAAAACAGTACATCCGCATGTATGTCGTATATTCATATGACCAGGGATACGAACAAAAAATTAAGCACTATCTTGATACATCATTCTCTATGCTGGATAAAAAGCAGTTCAGTGAAAAACTGGAGGTCAGGGTGTACCGTCTGCGCTACTAGTGAAGATGAGGTACGTTGTAATACTCATATATCTCCTGAAGACCGTAATGAACTGTTTTGTCCATACTAACACCTATCAGAGCGAGCCCAGATATGAGGCTGTCAATTGATTCTGCATTCACATAGAGCGCACTGCCACGATCTTTCCAGCTTAATACAGAGTACACAACCGATAATCGTTTTAGATAGTAGGTAATTACTGTCTCATATATCGTTCCCGTCTGCTTCATTCCACAGCTTTCAATAGAGGTCTTAATGCGGGGTATCAGATTACATGGCATACCCACGCTGTCTTCTGCAGTATGCGACTTCATGTTGTATAGCATCACCTGACATACCGTCAACTTTTCAATTACAAAAAGAGCTCTACCGTATTCTGATAACGAATGCAACCGAGTAAGCTGTGTGAGGTGATCAAATAGTCGACTAAACTTTACATTTCCTGATATCGGAGGAGTAAATGCACCCTTACTACTCACATCATACGAGTAGTACTGTGTATTGGTCTGACTAAAGATGTACGCTCCACCCTCAACCAGGCGTTCCTTAATGCGTAACGGATTGACATTCAGTACAGCAGTGTGCATTTTAGTTATACAATGGTATAACAGTTTTTAGTCTAAGCTTATCTACTTACAAATGCAAGAGCAATATATGAAAATAGGGGAAAAGTGAAAAAAGGAGATATCTCTCGTAACCTAAATGAAGTAGATATGTAAAGGTTACATCGAGGAGTCATCCATATCGCTTAAGATGAGGCTACGGATATAATCAGCTTTGCTGACCCTCCTCTTTTTTGACTGATCCATAACGTACGCTCCCAGTTCACGATTAAGCATGAGATTGAAACGGTATATGAGACGGTCTTTTTTAATTCTCCGCAGAAACATCTCTATCCTATCCTCTAACGACTTCTGGGTATACTTTTTTAAAGTCAGGAACCTATTCGGTTCAAATACCATGACATCAGGGTTGTTGTCCCGGTAGAGCAAAAGTGTCGGTACATGGTACTGAAGTGCCCGACTGATGAGTACGCTGATCTCGGGATTAATCGTTGTAGCCTCAACAATAACCGCATGCGGACTGTCTTGAATCGCCGCTATCATCCTCCTGCTTCGTTTTGTTATATCTTCGACCTTGAACGATCCTGCCATGTCTACCACTGTGTGGCCACGCCGCTCCACACTCTCCACGATCAAGCGGTAGTAATCTAGATTTGCCCTCTCTTTTACAACAGGTGCAAGAAATACTACTTTCATACCGATTAGTATATCTCTATCCTACTCTCTTTGCAATCTGCGAGAAACTGCAGTATCATCATTGCGCACTCTCTCGGATGATAGATACACCAGTTATGATTGCCCTCAACCTCACGAATAGTGATATGAGGACCGTAGGATGCCGCCTCACTCTTAACTTCAGGCGGAATAACATCCTCAGAATGACTCCAGATCAAGAGTGTTGGCACCCGAATAATAAAACCATCAAGTAGTGGATGTGTGACGGTGCGAACGAGTACGATAGATAGTCTTACTAAGGTATAGTTACGCATGAGCAGTGTATAGACAACATCCCGCAGGACTAGAGCAAATACTCTTAAGTGTCGCGGATGTAACAGTGCATACATAGTTTGCCTCACCATCATGCCCCAGAGAATGCTCCAGATACTTCTTGAACGATACTGTAGACTGCTCGGGGAGATGAGTATAAGATGTGAAACAGTTGGACTGAGAAAGGAGAGATACATTCCTACTGCACCACCAAATGAATGACCAACAACCACCGCCTTGGTAATCTTGAGTGAGGCGAGAATCTTCTCAACAGCATGAGCATACTCAGAAAACGTCCAGTTTGTGGAGGGGGCTGATGATTTACCAAACCCAGGCAGATCGGGGGCGATGATATAGAAGGAATCGGATAAATACGCATACAGACTACGGTACGTCGACCCTTTCACCATAAGGCTATGGAGCAATATGAGAGCGGGCTTGGTTCGATCTCCGTATGTGGAGTAGTATACCTTCTTCCCGTCATACTCAACGCTCTGCATCATTCTCCCATTATATACACAGCCCATTACGCTTTAACATCAACATCAGCAGGTGGTGGCACAGGTGGAAGAAGAACAGTAAAGGAAGTACCCGATCCGGGTTTACTCTCAACGGAGATACTTCCACCATGCGCTTCAATAATACGGTGTGAGATATAGAGACCTACACCAAGTCCCTTATGTGTAGGGTCTATCACAAATCTCTTATACGGCTTAAACACATCTTCAAGTGCTGATTTAGGTATTCCAATCCCCCGATCTCTCACTACCAGCATCGAACACTCACCTTTTGTGCCTACCGTAACAGTAACAGGCTTCTTATTCCCATACTTAATAGCATTAGAGAGAAGGTTTGTTAAAACCTGTTCTATCTGTAACCGATCCCACACTCCCGAGGTCTCTGCCTGGATGGTTACTGAGATTGATGATCCATGTCGTTTCGCCTCTTCTTCAAACCCCTCCACAACCATCTTGACCAGATTGTGCAACTGAACATCTTCCAGGTTCAAGGTTGGGGTACCGTGAGTAAGCCGCGAGACATCTAATAGATTTGCAATCAAATCAGCGATTTTCTTACTCTGGTACTGAGCATTTTTCAACAGATTCAATAGTTTCTCAATATTCAAGCTCGCCAAGGGATCGCGGTATATACTCCGCAAGACGGACTCAAGCTGAAGGAGAACTGAAGTGAGAGGTGTCCTCAGCTCATGCGACGCAAACGAGAGAAACTCTTCACGCGCCTTAATCTGTTTTTCCAGCTTCAGTTCTCTCTTCTTGTAGGCGCTCACATCGTATGCAATGATGAGGGTCTCATTATGAGAAAGACTTTGGGTAAGCAAATCTACATATACCGGTTTTCCATCATTCGTAGTATGAAGATCTATGTAGCGGTCTCCGGGCAGTGCTTGATATGCCTCTTCTGCAGCACTTGCCTCCAACCTGTCTAAATCTATCTTTTTCTCTCCTGCCTCATCAGACGAGTAATGATACACTCTCTGCGCTGCCTCATTCCAGTACACAATTTTTCCCTTTTTGTCTGCAATAATAAGGGGAAGATTTAACTGTCCCAATATGCCGGCAAAACGCACCGTACGATCATCATGCAAGTGGTACGTAGCATGAATGAGAGAGATGAAGACTGCCTCGACGAGATAGATGATGACCACAAACCCAATCTGCACTTGCGGAACGTGAGATGTCACAAGACCTAAATAGACCGCAACCAATGAAGCGACAGATGCAGATAGTAATCCAGGGAGCAATGCTCCCAGACTGGTTACGACGAGAATAACTAAAAATTGTATGAAAAAGATGTCAGTAAACGTCAGAGATGCAAATACTGTCTGCTGAGCTAGTGCGATAAGTAAAAAGATAACTAGCGAGATAATAGAGAGCACTACTCCTGTCCTGTTTAATCCTGGCGCAACAAGCCGACGTAAGATTGAAGGAGAGTATACTGAAGATTCATGTTCCATATATGTATGTGTATTCAGTTATGACACTGACTGATCAAGCACCGCTTTCAAAGCCTCCCACAGTGCATCAACACACTCTTTCTCTTTGTATTGCTTTATACCGTTTACGGTCTTCATCTCCAGACCCCACTCCCCTCCTTCTTGACTCTTTAAAAAGTAGATGTGCACCGCTTCAACGAGCGAAGAACGTTCAATGAGACTCAACATAGTGCCCATCTCTATATCATCAGCAGAAAGCTCACTAAAACTATCCCCGCTTTCATAGATATACCCCGTAAGACGAGCAAAAGCATCATCTGAAAGTTCTTTGAGCTGATCAGCAGTTATGGTCAAACGCATGCTTCTATTATACTCAATTTTGGTGATAGAGCATAAACCATTTATATATACATGTGCACTACTTACCCATCTCCGCATCGCACCAGCAATCGGAATGCTCCATTACGTTTCATGCTTATTTCTTCAGAACATGTCTCACACGCCTTTCGAAGTCATCCGGATGAAACCACAACTGAGTAGCAGTAATGCGCTCATTCGTCCTTCTTCTTTGTATCATCATAAGTTGCAATCTCATTGCTACCGATTCCAGGTACCGACAGATAAACAGGAACGCTCCACTCCATATTCTCCACACCTGAGACTCAGACAACCTCACCATACTTGATTCATACTCTCTATACTCTCTCCGAACCATATCAGCGTTTGGAAATATATCAAATACCCACTTATTTGTATCTAAAAATATCATATAAGTGCTACCTTTAACTACCAGTGGTTTCATCTGCAAAATCTCGTGAGCTACATACTCAGTTCGTTTGGGGTGCGGCACCATAAGGTTGCTTTCATCAAAGATGAGGTTAATGCATACCTTATCCTGCGCCGTACTGTCACCATACTTCCGCCGCACTCTCAACGCCGATGCAACTAAAAGTATAATTAATCGAGTTATCCACATTGTTTTTGAGGTTGTGATCACAAACAAGTCGACATCATCACTTTCTTTTGCACTCAGCATTGCTACCGATCCCGACAGACCAACCAGTTTTACACTTGGAAGTGAACCTATTAGTGAAATGAAGAAAGATACCCGCTGCAACTTTGATCTGGAATTATGAATCTTCTTTGTTTGAAGTTGATGATTAATACTATACCCGCCTAGTGTATAGTGAGGATTGGAACAGGACAAAAACTGCAATGGAACATAGCGATAATCATTACGAAAGACCAGTGATGTAAGTATTCCCTTTCGACATAACGACTGCAGTTTGCGTTCAAAATCTTCAAACGGAATTGGTTTCTTTAAAAATATGTAGAGCTCGCGGGCGGTGGGTGCGTATGAAAAAAAATGGAAATACTCTATAGTAGCTCTCAACTCTTGCGTCATGAGCATATTTTCTCACATAACATCCAGTTCACGATATGGAGATGACAATGTACTACATACACACTACTTATACGACCCCTTAAACCGTTCTCTCAAGATGAGGAGAATAAAGGTTATTAGTTTTAACTGCCGTTTCCATCTCCACGGCTGTGTAATGAGTCGCCATAACCATTCCATGCCTACCCTCCGGACCACACGAGGTGGGCGCTGTACCGTATCTGATAGATAGTCAAAGGCGCCGCCGACACTCGCACAAACCATACCCTGCAAACGCTCTCTATTCTCGTATAACCAGGTCTCCGACCATGGTGATCCAAAAGAAACGAACACGATTTGGGGCGCCATCTCAGCGACTATAGAAAAAAGCTTCTCGTCTTCTTCCTTAGTTGGTTTATACTTGTTTTTATACCCTTGAACGCCCAGAA
>CAZLAJ010000067.1:0-5566 GCA_964557525.1 uncultured Gammaproteobacteria bacterium
ACAATTTCCTGCTGTCTGTCTTGCGCGCCACCGCCAAAAATCATGTCAATCTTTGACAGTTCTCCCGGCCTCATCTTTTCATCGATATGAAGAATATCGCATTGGATACCTCTCCACTCGCATCGTTTTTGTAAACAAGTTATGTTTCCCCTATCCCCATACGTGCTCATGAGCGACGGATACAGCCAGCCGATGGTGAGTGATAATATTGAATTTTTCATTTCAAAGTATTTATTCTAACTATTTTTAGAAATGATGCTGCGTTTGCAATAATTCGGTAATTCTTCGCAAACAGTTACATATATATTTTGCACTACAACAGTTTCCTACCTACAAGTATCTTTCTCACCTCAAGCATTGCTGAGTAGGTGGGTAAAATAACAACTGTCCCACCGATGGGCGTGCGTTCGATAACTTCATCCACTGCCTGCTCAAGAATCTCGTATGTTTTTACATTTTTGATGTCCATATGCTTCATCCTCAGCGCCATATCATACACACGGTCTCCAGAAACATATATGGTATCCAGCTTTAAATTATGAAGCGGCATCTCAAAATTAACATCCCAGATCCATGATACATCTCTTCCATCAGGAATCCTGTCGTTTAACACGAGTAAAATATTACCCGGTTTGCCTTTAATGAGCTGATATGAAACAGCCGCAGACTGATTGAAACCAACTGGATTTTTAGACAGCATAATATATACAGTACGGTTGTCTATCTCCAATTTCTCCTGTCTTCCGAATGCCGGCTGAAACTGGTCAAGCGAAATTTCTTTAATTTTAATGTTAAACACATGCTTAAGAGCTGCAAACACTGCGTGGGTGTTGTATATGTTATATTTCCCCAAAATTGTGTATGTTGTACCCACTTCCTCAAATGTCTCAACCCTGGGTCGTTTAAAGCCGCAGCTTACACAACGATAATTTCCCAAATGGGAGTATGTGATGCCATCATATTCCAGCTGTGTACCGCACGATGGGCAGTATGAAGAATCTACATCGTGAGACAGCGATTTTTGATTAAGCATAAATGAGGGTATACTGAAATATACTTTTCGTGCCGGGGACTCTTTTGCTGAGTAAACAAGCTGTGGATCGTCACCGTTAATAATAAGGGCGCACTTTTCTGAAAGGTTCCGCAGTGCGTCTGCCCATTTATCTGCAATGATATTTACTTCACCGTACCGGTCAAGTTGATCTCTGAAGAGATTGAGAAGAACCACTGAGGAAGGGTAAGTCTGTTCGATAACCTTAGGAAGACTATTCTCGTCTACCTCAAAAACCGCCACATTACCTTTAAATCTGCCCGTTAGGGGATTTAAGTTTCTTATAAGCGCAGAGGCAACGCCGTTCAGCAGATTCGCACCTTCGCTATTCTGAAATACCCTGTAACCGTTCTTCTCGAGCAGGTGCCGTAAAAGAGTTGAGGTTGTTGTCTTTCCGTTTGTTCCTGCGATGAGAACAACTTTTATGCGGGAGTGCTTAAGAATATGGGCAATAAACTGAGCATCGAGTTTGAGCGCGATGTGGCCAGGCCAGGTTGAGCCAGCCCCCAGTTTAAACAATCTAATTACCTTTTCGGAAAACAGTGCAAAAAAAGCGATTGTACGCGTTAAGGCTTCCATACGGTATTATACTTTCAGTTTATAGCATTTTGTTCTGTAATGTGGTTTAATACTTAATATGTCAACAATCTCTGTATCTCATCTGGTAAAAAATTTTAGGGCATATAAAAAAACTCCAGGGGTACTCGGCTCTTTAAAATCGCTCTTTAAGCGTGAGTACTTTGATGTGCCGGCAGTGAAAGATGTGTCATTTGAAATAGAAGCAGGCGAACTGGTCGGATTCATCGGACCAAACGGAGCAGGCAAAACAACAACTCTGAAATGCCTATCTGGACTCATATACCCCAGTTCAGGGAAGGTAAATGTGCTTGGATATACTCCTTTCGACCGGAAAAATGAGTTTCTTAAGCAGATCTCGCTCGTGATGGGTCAGAAAAATCAACTGTGGTGGGACCTGCCCGCCACTGAATCGTTCCTGCTCAATAAGGAAATATATGATATACCGGACGCAAAATACAAAAAAACACTTGAGGAGCTGGTAGAACTACTGGATATAAAAGAAATACTGAATGTACAGGTGAGAAAGCTCTCACTGGGACAGCGGATGAAGTGCGAGCTTGTCTCCGCGCTTCTTCACTCACCGAAGATCCTATTTCTCGATGAACCAACAATCGGCTTGGATGTGGTGATGCAGCAGAACCTTAGGGAGTTTATTAAGCGGTACAACGAAGCATTTAAGGCAACAATTATTCTCACCAGCCACTACATGCAAGATGTTCAGGAGCTGTGTGAACGGGTTATCATAATAGATCATGGATCAGTTATCTACGACGGTAAGCTTGCTGATATTGTTAGAAAATACGCTACTCATAAGATACTCTCATTCGTGCTCAGCGAACGGATGCCAAAACACGAATTAGTAAAACTTGGAGCTGTTAAAGAATATTCCTATCCAAGAGCCCGCATTGAAGTTCCCCTCTCTAAAACGAAAGAAACCGCTGCAGTATTGCTTAATAGATACCCGGTTGAGGATATTACTATCGAAGAACCCGATATTGAAGAGATTATCAGAACTATTTTCTCAAATGCATGAGGAAGATTTATGCAATCTTTAGCATTTATTTTCAGCGGGTAACAGAACATCGATCACGGTCAATCGTATGGGTCGCGTCTTCCGTGTTCAACCCTCTTTTATTACTGCTTGTCTGGTCTGGGGCAACATTTACCTCATCGGCATTTCAATCCGCTTGGAATGCTAATATCAGGAATACCTATTATCTCCTTATGTTGTGCGTAGCAACGCTTGTCATTTCACACATTGAAGAAGGTGTCGCGTACAGAGATATTAAAGAGGGAGGAATGATTAATTACCTGTTAAAACCCTTTCCCTACTTTACCCACAAATTTTTACAGGAAATCGGGTACAGATTATTTCAGACCGTTCTAACCATTGGAATGATTTTTCTTCTTATCTTTTTTGGTGTTCCTCTTTCTATTACCAATAACCAGGTGTACATTCTATTTGCTGCAATCATGATTCTCGCGGCAGTTGCTATATCTTTTACTTACAAAATGGCACTCGGCACCATCGCGTTCTGGATAGAAGATAGCTGGGGCATATTCCAGTTGGTTGATACAGTATGGATTGTCGCGGCAGGCTTTACGATGCCTCTTTACCTCTATCCTGAAACATTAAAAAACATAATTCTTCTTACTCCGTTTCCCTATATGATTTACTTCCCTGTTCTTGCATTACAAGGACTCCTTTCCTATGATCAAATCGTATTCACGTTCTGCATTCAGTTATTCTGGGTCGTGGTGCTAAGTGCAGTTTACCGTTTGATGTTCCGGCAGGGAATATATAAATTTACAGCTGTCGGACAATGAAAACTCTCATACGATACCTCAAGATATATGTCCGCCTTGTCAATATAAGCACATCATCGACGATTGTCTATCGTATGAGTTTCATCAACAACCTCATCTCAAGCAGCGTCTGGGCGGGTCTAACTATTATAACCACGCTGCTGATTACGCATAACGCCAAAACCCTGTATGGATGGAGCCAATGGGAGATGATGCTTCTTACTGGAACATACACTCTCGTTTGGGGACTATTTAATATATTCCTATCAAAAAACGTTCACGAAATGCCGTTCCTCATAGACTCTGGAAGACTGGATAGAATACTCATGCTTCCGGTTGACTCCCAGTTTATGGTTGGGTTTACCCGCATGAATCCTGTTGCAGTAATACGTTTAGTAGTAGGAAGCATAGTCATCTTTACCTCACTTCAAAATCTCAAAATACAAGTGAATCCCCTATCGATACTTGGTTATATAATTCTTCTCGTTCTGGGGTCAATTATCATCTACAGCGTCTGGCAGATTGTGCTGACTGCTCTTATCTGGTTTGAACAGCTGTCTAATCTAATTGACTTTATGTATTCAGTATCAGGTATGATGCGTTACCCCTCCGAGATGTATACTCAGCTCTCTCAATTCATCGTTATTGCTTTCCCCTTTCTGCTCGTATCCGTTATTCCCACCCGCTTTCTCCTAAATTCCGTTAGTCTGCCAACTGTTCTGTTATTTACTTCTGCGGCATTCTTCTCTCTTAGTCTTTCTCTATTTTTTTGGAAGCGCGCACTCAGATCCTATACGAGCGCGAACGCCTAAGCTGAGAATTCACTGTTTGCGATTTATCTGTATATTCTATATTATTGATCTGATAATTTAACGTGCATACAGATCGTTATAATCATCTGCCGACATATGAAAAAATTCTGGAGGGTTCTACTACTTTACTCGGGCCACATCTCACAAGACCGTTCCCGATCTTTTGTATTCTTTCTCATCACCCTCATTCAACCGCTCCTCCTTATTGCCTTCTGGAAAGCAGCGTTTAGCGCATCAAACCATACCGGAGAGTTTACGTATAATGCAATCTCGACATACTATCTCCTGATTATAATGTTCAATACATTAATTCCTTGGGTTGAGGAAACGGTCAGCAAAGACGATATCCTGCAAGGGAGGCTCTCACAGTATATCCTGCGACCATACTCTTACTACTGGTTTAAGTTTATTGAGGAGCTGCCTTACCGTTTTCTACAGTTTATTTATTCAATAATCGTCATATCTGTTCTTTCGATCATCTTTCGCATTCATATCTGGGAATCAATCTCAACCAGGTACATCGGATATACGGGAATCATCTTTGTCCTCAGTTACTTTCTTATGTTCAACTACAAAATGGTTATCGGACTGCTGGCTTTCTGGATGAAAGAAGTAACCGGCACACTGAATCTGAGCGCAACTGTTATGTTTATCTTCGCCGGTTTTATCATGCCGCTCACTTTGCTCAACCCGAAAGTGTTCACTATCGCAAATACTCTGCCTTTTGCATACATGGTCTATTACCCGGTTGCCGCTCTGCAGGGCAGTCTACCTATGGACAGAATTATCCAAGTTATTGGACTGCAGTGTATCTGGCTTATCTTTTTCAGCCTTCTTGTTAGATATACATGGAAAAAGGGATTACAAACATTTTCAAGCTTTGGGCAATGATCAGCAAATATTTCCGGCTTACAATAGTTCTGATTAAGATAAACCTGGCGTACTTTGCCACATATCGGGCTAACTTTTTCAGTTCAATGATTGCCGACCTTTCCTGGTCTATCTTTCTTCTTTTATCAATGGTGTTTCTCACAAGCAGAGTAAAACAGATCGGCAGCTGGAATAGAACTGATATTCTTATGCTTACCTGCGCTGCAAATATTATTTTGGGTTTTCTTGCAGTAATTGCGAAGAACTTCTTCCAGTTTTCAAACACAATCCACATGGGGAAACTTGACACAATACTGCTTAAACCAGTTGATTCACAGTTTCTTATGAGCTTTCAGCACATTAACCCGTCTAAACTTGCGCGTATTATTATGTGTGCCGTGATTATGATCTACCTTGCCACATCAGCACATCTGAGCATTTCATTTAG
>CAZLAJ010000068.1:0-5559 GCA_964557525.1 uncultured Gammaproteobacteria bacterium
AAGTTGTTGTGGTCTTACCATGATCAACGTGACCAATGGTACCAATGTTTAAATGAGGCTTATTCCTCTGAAAAACTCCGGTTGCCATAGTGAGTATTTAATAAATTATAAATATTTTCTTAAAGCACCAAACATTATAACCGAAAAATACGAAAAATCAACACACAAATGAAGTGCTTCACCTACATAGTAGTATCTATACGTGTAAATGTCAATATGTAAGATCAAATTTTCTCTACCGTCTGCACCCCCAGCATCCACAATCCGTTTTTCATAACGGTACTCACTGCCTGAGTCAGCTGTAACCGTAACGTTTTTACTACTGCTTCAGACTTTATAATCGGTGTATTCTGATAAAACAGATTGTACTTCTGTGCCAGATCATAGAGGTAAGTTGCGATAAAATTAGGAGAGTTTTGCTGCGCTGCTGCAACCACCACCTCAGGAAAGATATAAAGAGTCCTTAAGAGCATCTCCTCTTCTGTTGTAAATTCTGATAAGGATGCTGAAGAGTCAAATGATGAATCCACCTTCGCAAGAACGCTTCTTGCTCGTGCATAGGTATACAGCAGATATGGACCTGAGCTTCCTTCAAAGGATATTGATTCATTAAAACTAAACTCAATATTTTTTCCGATTCCACTCCTGAGGAATGCATACTTGATTGCTGCCTGCGCAACAGTCTCTGCAGTTTGTTCATCCTGGCCAACACTATTAGCGCCATCTCCTCTTGCTGCAAGCACTTCCTCTACTTTTTGTACCGCCTGCTTCTTCGCAGTATCAAGCAGCCATTCGGCAGTGATCACCTTACCGGTCCGACTTGACATCTTGCCTTCTGGGAGACGAACCATCCCATGTCCAATATGCACCGTTTTCTGAGCTAACTCCGGATGAATCATTTCAAGGGCTTTCAGAAGAACGCGAAAATATTCATTAATCTCATTGCCAGTCACAATCACCGAAGTGTCATATACAAACTTCTCATACTTTGCAGGCGCAAGCGCAAGCTCTTTCGCTTCATAGGTTGGAAGACCGAGTGAGTTTATAAACACCCTATTATGAAGACCATATTTTTCTCCTGCAAATATCCAGGCACCCTCACTCATCTCAAATACTTCCGGATGTTTTAGCACCATCTGCTTACCCTTCTCACCGATATCACGTTCAAAAAAGTACGCGTTAAAACTTCCCCCTCCGTTATTCACCCCTAGTCGTTTATATACCTCTTCAAAATACGAAAGACTCCAAGAGCGCCCCTCTTGAAATAGATCTTCGTATTCCGGATCCTTTTCATATATCCTTTTGTTCAGCTCCTGTATCTCTTTCTTTGCATTCTCATCATCTTCATATGCCTGTGCACCTCGCGCATATGCCCCTCCAAGAATGTGAACCTGCTCAGAAGATGTCATCTTTCGCATCTTTTCCCGAGTATGTGTTCCTTCTTTAAAAATCTGCAGAAGTCCCCATAATGACTTGGCGACATGTAGTCCAACATCACCCTGGTAGCAGACCCTCCATACCGTCGCACCTACCGCTTCATACAACCTCGCTAGCGACTCTCCAACGATATTACTGTACAGGTGGCCAATATGCATTTCCTTAAACGGATTCGGGTCTGTATATTCCACTGCCACCCTCTTTCCTTTGAGAATATCAGAAATACCATAGCCTTCTTTCTGATGGATCACCAGCTGAAGCTCCGATAGCAGAGTCTGGGGAGAAAGGTAGAGGTTGATAAATCCAGGTTTCACCACCTCAACATGCGAGATTAATGAAGAAACAGGTATAGCCTGCTTGATTTTCTCTGCGGTTTCAAATGGATTGAGTTTTATATCTTTCGTGAGCTTCATGGCGACATTTGTTGAGTAATCACCAAATGTAGAGCTCACCGGATGTTCTAGCTGAACATCAATTTGCGGGTAACCACAGGCTTTAAGTGCGGTTTGTATTAATGCAGATATCTCATCTCGTACCATGACACTATGATACCACAAGGGGAAGAAGAAAGATTAAAGCTCTTCAAGCATTACATTGAGAGGAATGCCCAAGTGAATCGCTATCTTAAATACTACCTTTATAGTAGGATTTGCCTTTCCTTCTTCAATACGGGCGAGATATGTTCTATCTATCTTAGCCAAATAAGCAAGGTCTTCTTGTGTTAGCTTCCGCAGCCTTCTTAAGGTAACTACGGTTTTGCCAAGTTTTTTGCAAAGAAAGTTACCGGCCATCCATAACTAAATTACTTGAAATATCGACAATGTCGATAGACTATAATCCACAATATTCCTTTTTCTCTCTTTATAAATATCTAAAAATTGACTGAATACTATCTAAAGACATAGAACCTATAAGTCATGCTAATACTCTGGGCGCTTAAGGACTTACTATTGTAATACAGTTTCTACAAAAAGAAAGTGATCGAACAAATTGATTGAAATTTGGAAATGAATATAATGCTGACAGAATTATATTATTATTTCTGTATATAGATATGGCCCCAAGGGCTGAAGGATGGGATGTAATCTCTGCTGAAGAACCCAAACCCTTAAATTTGAATCGTCTGAGTTTGTGCCAATTTCTCAAGACGATCTACTTAGAGAGCTGAGTTATTTGCAACCTGGAGATGTGCTGCATGTTGTCTTTAATTCGTCTGAACTTAATAAACGATTTAAGAAACTAGTTCAAGATCGAAGAGATGCGAATGGTATACCCGGACAACCGTACTATCAAATAAGAGGGAACCAAATAAGAATTACTTGTAATTGTTAACACTCGTAGATCAATAATTAAACCTGTTTTTCCTTTTGTGCCCTTATCCTTCCTCCCTGCCATTGCCCTCGGTAAGAGGATGAAGTGCCATCAATCGAAAGAAATAGGGCTTGCACAATCCGTGCCCCAATCTCTAAGACAAAGGGAGTATTAGTGACATTAAACATTCCAAACACTAGCTGTCCATGATAACCAGGAGATGCAGGAGCTGTTGCAATGTGGACACCACTTCGGAATACCGTGCTGCGAGGAAAAAAGAGAGCAGTAATATTGAGAGGTAAATTAATTTTCTCGACTGTTTTTATAAGATAAACTCTCCTCTTTTTACTTCAATCTTTTTGACCTTTCCTTCTTGATATGATGCAATGAGATTTGCATTTGGAGTAGAACGCTCATCTAGCCCTAAGTAACCACCTTCTGTTTTAGATGTAAGATATATCTCACCTAACCGCAGGTCAAATACTACCCCTTCAGGATTATGAGATTCGCGATCACTCAGATTCTCTATTAATTTAATAGAAGGATCATTGACCATCTGAAGAAGCTTATTAAGCCCGATTACCATATGAATAATTACTCCAAAAAGTCTTTCAGCTTTCTTGCTCTTGTCGGGTGTTTTAATTTGCGGATTGCCTTCGCCTCAATCTGTCTAATGCGCTCTCTGGTTACTTTGAACTCTTTACCAACTTCTTCAAGTGTCTTTGGTTTTCCATCATCAAGTCCAAAGCGCATAACAAGCACTTTCCGCTCACGTGGGGAGAGAGTCTCAAGCACCTTAGCGAGTGCGTCTTTCAAAAGCTCTCTTGATACTTTGTCGTAAAGAGTGGGCTGGTTTTGATCTGCGACAAACTGCTCGAGCGTTGCCTCTTTGTCATCTCCAACAGGTGTGGACAAAGACTTAGGCTGTTGGGAGATCTTCATCAGATTCTCAACTTCCTCAACGCTCATCTGCATCTCTTTTGCAACTTCTTTTACACTTGGTTCTCGTCCCAATTTCTGTGTCAATCTGCGCTGAGTTTTGTAGTATCTGTTAATGTGATCAACCATGTGAACCGGAATACGAATGGTTCTTGATTGATCTGCGATTGCCCGTGTTATCGCCTGACGAATCCACCAAGTTGCATAGGTGGAGAATTTGTATCCCCGGCGCCAATCATATTTCTCGACTCCTCGGATGAGACCTCTGTTTCCTTCCTGGATAAGGTCGAGGAATGAAAGGCGTCTTCCTAAATATTTCTTTGCAATGGAGACAACAAGACGCAGGTTTGCTCGTATCAACTTTTCCTTTGCATTTTCATCTCCTTTTTCATATTTCTTAGCAAGATCTATTTCCTGATCAAACGTTAAAAGCGGAGTCTTTCCGATTTCTTTCAAGTACATTTTAATAGGATCGAGTGACTCTCCATGTTTCAGGACAATGAGCTGTTCCAGTTCCCGCTCCATCTCTTCTGCGCTCTTCCGCGCCTCAGATTCTTCCCTACTTGATACCGTCTCAAAAATGTCTACACCCTGTTTTAATGTTGCATCAAAAAACAGATCAATCTCGTCGATATATTTTTCTGGTTCAGGATAGACCATGAGAATATCATCCTGGATAATGAAACCATCTTCTTCACCTTGTTTTAAGAGGTCTTTAAGGGATTTGGGAAGTTTTTGTTTCGTCATGTGTTACATTTTATAACGACTTCAATGATTTTTCCACCTGATTTAGCTGTGACTGTAAAGCAAGTATTGTACCATTTTCTCCATCAGTTTGCGATGTTTGAGTAAGCAGAGATGAAAGATGCCGTTTCACGGCGTCTCGTTTTATCTCATAGGCAGCACGCAATATTTTCTCATCACTCCACGCCATCTCTCCTGTATCAAGCAGATATAGTTCATCGATAACTGATTGCAGCTCAACCGGAAATACGCCCATCGTGTCTTCCATCCGTGCGTCATCGGACAGGTAAATAACCATATGCTCACGAAGCTTACTAAGGGCCGGAACACTGAAATCTTCAGGCTGCAAAATCTCAATCACCTGTTTTCGTAGTTCTGGTTGAGCAGTGTGGATGAGATAGCCAATAATGAACTTCTCCATCTGTTCAATACGAGATATAGGCGCCGGTGCAGGGCCATCAGGCTTTCCCACCTTTCTCTTATACTGTATATATCGAAGGTTCTCCTCGATACTCTGCTCTGCGACCTCCAACAATTTTGCTACTTTTTTTGTATAGAAAGACCTAATAATAGGATTGGTGATCGTGCGCAGGACATTTCCAACCTCGTCTGCAAATGCTTTCTTGGCGTACGGATCCTCAAGGTTGTACCTTTTCAGTGAGGCAGTAATGATAAAGTCGTAGATTGGTTGAGAATCATCAATCGATTTCTTGAATGCAGTTCTGTCTTTCTGCACCGCCTCGTCCGGATCTTTGGCAAACGAAAAGGTGGCAACATTAATCTCAAACTCAATCTCCTGCGCGGCTTCTATTGCCCGCCTTGCTGCATCCTCACCTGCCGCGTCCGAGTCAAGCGCAAGCACCATCCGATTGGTATACCGCTTCAAAAGTAAGAGTTGCTCTTTCGTTACCGCAGACCCCTTAATTGCAACAATATTTTCATATGCTGCCTGATATGGTGAGATCATATCAAACTCCCCCTCAACCACAATTACACGATCTTCTTTCTTAATCGCCTCTTTCGCAACGTCAATTCCGTAGAGCGTCTCTCTTTTATGATAGAGTGGAGTTTCAGGTGTATTTATATACTTTGCCACCTTATCATTCGGAGTCATTATTCTCCCCGAAA
>CAZLAJ010000069.1:0-5549 GCA_964557525.1 uncultured Gammaproteobacteria bacterium
AGCGGTCTTCAGACTCACGCATGTTCGGCCCGATTGAACTGGATACAATTGTAGGCCAGGCGGCATTCCGCTTCTCACCTGGGGATAAGATCGGCCCGTTTAGCAACCCATTCCCTTCTCAACTCAGAACAAGTAAATAATCGTTATGCAAAAAAATCGCTCGCTCCTGATTGATTTCTTTCGAGGATCGGCACTCATAACCATTATCTTCATCCATAGTTTAGTCCCCTATCTATCTCAGCCGGATATTCACAAATGGTGGAACTGGGCACAGTATGCAGTTCAGATCTTTGTCTTTTGTTCAGCATACGTATTTTTCTCCCACGAGATTACAAAAAAGGAGAAACTATTTCCATACTTCATACGTCGTATAAAAAGGCTTCTTCTCCCTTACTTTATCTTTCTCGCTTCATTCATCTTCATTCTCTTAATAACCAAACCAAACACCCTTTCGATTTCTTACCTATTCCAAAGCGCATTCCTCATCGGTGGAGTTGATGTCAACTGGCTAGTAGTTCTATTCATTGAGCTGACAGTTGTCTTTCAGCTAATAAAAACCTTTGGGAAAAAAGGACAGACAGTTTACTACTCTCTGGCAGCAATCTCATCTATTCTGCTTCTCTTTTGTAAACTGCCAGTCAGTTTCAAACTCATTATGTGGCTTCCATGGAGCGTCATAATAGTCTATGCTCAACATATTGTTAAGCGCGAAACCAATGTCCGCTTCCACCTTGCTACACTTGTAGTGAGTGTGATTGTATTCCTGTTTGCCTTTATCACGCTTACTTCATTGGGTCGCTCAACTACCTTTTTTGATAACAAGTACCCACCCAACCTATTCTACCTTTCATACGGAGTAATCTGGATCTCAGCACTCTATCTATTCCAACCGAGGTTACAAAGCGTAATACAGAAATTAACAAAACCGGTCCTCTTTTTCAGCACCCGCTCTTACAGTCTCTTCTTTATCCATACCCTCGTCATCACTGTCATGATCTCACTTCACCTGCAGCAGAGCGTGTACCCAATCTCTTTTTTCCTTTCTGTATTTCTTACAAGCATCTGTGTCCAACTCGTGATAGATAGTTTTGTAAACAAGTTTGATACAATGCGGATATGAACACATACCGGGATAACGTTATCTGGACAAACCACGCACTGTCACGACTTGAGGAACGGAAACTGCCGAAAAACATCGCCCTTGAGACATTTCATTACCCAGACTCAACAAACCCAGGAAAAAAAACGGGCACAACAGAGCTGACCAAACAAGTAGGAAAGCACACAGTCACACTTATCGTTAAGCAGAGTGAGAGAGGTGAATGGATAGTATTATCAGCATGGGTAGATCCACCCTACTACGGAACCATGGATTACGAAAAGAGGCAGAAATATAATCAGACGATGAGAGAGTGGAGAAAGGCCGGGTTCTGGAGAAAGATATGGATTGAAATTCGAGGATTGTTTAAACTACAATGACATATATTAAAAATACATACATTCCGCAAAATCAATTTAACATTCTTATTTTATGTCAGACGCAACCGTAGAGACATCAGAAGCTGGGGATGCTGCACAATGTAAAGATGTCGACGATTCAACACCGGTCAACAAACTGCAAACAACGACACAAGAGAGCGACGAATCCGCTCATCAAGCTACTAGGCTCGATTTATCAAAAATCACTATTGATCCAGATGCGTCTCAATCTTTCTTAAAAGAGGGAACGCATCGCGTTCCATATATGCTTGTCGCTGTAGATGCAAAAGGAAATAGGATTTTACTTAAAAGCAGTGCTATGTTTTGTGCTAATGGATCACTTCTGCCACACGATAAAATAATCCCAACCCTAACACAATATACTGACAACCCGCTCGATGAATATGTGCACATTGTCAAGGACTTACGTGCTGAAGAAGCGGCATATGAAATAGCAAAGCTTATTAATATACCAATGGCAGAAACCCGCTTTACCACAGTTGATCAAGTTCCCTTTGTTGCGTATGCCTATATAGAAGGAGCTGTAGATATTGGTTTTGGTAATGGAGTACTGAAATTTTCTCAAGAGCCGAGCCTATTGCAACACCAAGAGGCGGCTCTTGCGGGAGGAGCGCTTATAAAATGCTTAATAGGAGGCTGGGGCGATAATGGACAGTATTTAAAAGATGAAAGTGGAAATATGTACATATCTGATATTCGACTTATTCAGGACAGCGACATTACCTCGCAGAAATTATTAGCCGACATTGCGAAACAAAGTATAGACGGTATGGGTTACTTCATTACTAATATTACTAATCTACAGCATCAAATAAACGGCATGGGCACGGTGATATTTCAACAAAACCTTCGTCAGTTGTCACAACTTACACCTGAAAAAGTGCTACCAATATTTATGTCCGATCCGACCTGTACGCCTGATAAGGCTCGAGAGAGGGCTGCAATGCTTGTAAATCGAGCCCATACCGTCGCTCGTCTTTTTACGATATTATCCAGTCAACCTGAAAACACTATAAAAATGCTTGGTCCTAAGACTGGTAACACTTCAATTTATACAGAAGATGAGATTTCGGAAGCAAGAATGTTTTTGTATTCATTAATAAACAGCAAAAACTAACTACTTTACGCCAGCGATGTCGCACTTATAAATACACGCAATCAAAGTTTTGCCTCGAAAAATGCCCCACACAGCTCTCTTAACTTCGCTTCAGGATCCTTCGCTTTAACAACTGCGGAGGCGAGAATGACACCTTTCGCACCAGTCTGCAAGACCTTTCGTACATGCTCACCAGTTGAGATCGCCGCACCAACAATAACAGGCTGCTTAACCTTTGACACTACCTCACGGATGCTTTCCTCTTCCTCATCAATCATCGATGTAGTACCTGCTATTAACTCGCCTTTTTCATACGCAACATAGTCAGGGCTCAGTGCAGTTACCATCTGGGCTAGATCTACTGAGTCTACTATCACAATCGTCTTTAATCCGTTCTCTTTCGCTTTAACCACCGTCTCACCTATCTTCTCAAAATTCATCATGTGCTCATCGTGGTTGATAACCGTCCCGGTCGCCCCCGCTTCTTTTGCGCTGTAGGGTGATAACCATCCAAAGTTACGACCAGGATCGATAGGATCAACATGCTGCGCCCAGACTTCCATACCAACCTCGGTGTGAACTCGATAGATATCTGTGGGCTGTACGCAGGGAATGATGGGAACGCCTGTCTCGTGCATTACTCGCTTAGCAATAGAAAGAAGTTGAACTGCTGCAGATCCTGTTGCTTCTCGATAGGTCTTTAACGAAAGAAAGATCATATGTTCGATTATACCACTGCTGTATGAGCCTGTAGATGTGATTTCAAGAGTGACAGGGCTCGGGCACGAAATGAAACCTTTGCTTTTTGTTCATCTGTCATCTGAGCGTAGGTGATGTCTGCGTCTTCTGGAATAAATACGGAGTCAAACCCCCACCCATTTGTTCCCGCTTCCCTATGCCCGATCGTTCCTTTTGTAACACCTGAAAAGATATGTATATCATGTCCGTCATGATAGCCGATCGTACATGTGACGCTTGCATCCCTATTCTTCTCCTGCTCCAACATCTTTAAAAGCAGCGAGTTTCCCCCTCCTGCGCTTAGAAGAAACTTAATAAACGGACCAGGGAAGCCACTATACGCATTAAGAGACAATGAGATATCATCAACGATGAGAGGCTGTTTTATCATTTGAAATGCCTGCTCTGTTTTATGCCTTACAATCTCCGCCACATTCATACTTTGAATCTCTGTCAGCTCTACGTCTTTGGCAATAAGTGGGATATCAATGCATTGTTGTGCTTCTTCGAGCTTGTCTCTTCTGCTTGTTACAAATATGATTGGCATACCCTTTAGTATAACAGTGTAAGAAATATCAAAAAGCGGTGTATAATAGCCGCATGCAGGAGATCTTGAAAACAATCTGTGGTCGGTCTGTATTCACCGACTACGTCGCTCTTGCATCCTTTGCCGCAGGAACAATTTTCCTCGTTATTAGTACGCTAAAAAACGGTCTGTCTGCACAAACGCTCAAGATATTTGCCACGTTTACTATACTTGCTCTTGCATTTGAAGCAAATACAAACATTGTCTACTTCTTTTCACTTCTCATCATTGCAACCCTCGTAACCGAGCTGTCATTTATTGAGAATATTACCGCGCTCCTCACAAACAGAGAGTGGTGGAAGGTCGAAAAAGCAAGTAAAAGAGATCTCAAAGAAAAAGCGATCGTTGACTCTGCTCTCGCAACAAATGCAAAAGGCGTTGCACAGACAGTTACCGAAGAATCTCACATCATAAAATATCTCGGTAAGAGTGTGCCTTGGACTTCGTATAAACAAGGGGTGGTCTTTCTGTCATCACAAAATGATAAAGTTATCTTCGATGCAATAGGCTCAACGGAAACCGAAGACTACGTAATTGAAGTGGCAACCTCTGAATCCTCACCCTCCATCTCGCAGCTAAAAGACCGTATGATAATATTTGGATTGGTAAGAGGCAAAGATCATATGAAACACCCAATCCGTGGAATATTTATTACAAATTCCCCGTCTACACAACAATCTCATCCTCCTCACATCTTTTACCTACGTTATGATACAAAAAAAAGCGTGTTTACTAATCTACAAGATCTGCATTCATGGATTCTAAAACAAGACAATACAGGACGTGTATAATGATGTGACGTATGGAAAAAAAGGTACAGATACAAAAACGGGACGGGGTCTTAGAATCATACTCCCCTGAGAAAATAAAACGTGTTCTTCTTGCTGCCGGATGCACTCAAGATCAAGCAAATAGATTAATCAAAATTATTGATGCCTGGTTTATAGAGATTAAAAAAGAGATCGTAACATCTCTTGAAGTGCGTGATAAACTGTTGGCCGAACTTCCATCAGTCAACGAAACTGCCGCCAATCTCTACAGGTGGTATGAAAGCACTAAGGCCGATAGCCAAGTGTAGTTTATTAAGTGCTATATCCATATCATTGATATAATAATATATGGATTGGAATAGACTTACTTCAGATGAAGAACACGTAATCGTTCATAAAGGCACAGAGCCACCTTTCTCTGGTAAATATGATTCAGAGTTCTCTGAAGGAACGTATTTTTGTCGACGGTGTAATACTCCACTTTATAAATCATCCTCTAAATTCCATTCTGGGTGTGGATGGCCTAGTTTTGATGAGGAGATCCCGGGTGCAGTAATACGCATGCCTGATCAAGACGGCATAAGAACAGAGATTCTCTGTGCAAACTGCAAGGCTCACTTGGGTCATATATTTATGAATGAAGGATATACAAATAAAAAAACAAGGCAATGTGTTAATTACACTTAGATAATGTTTGTGAATGAAAAAAAATAACGTATGAATAAAAAAGAGAGTAATAAAGCATACTTAGGAGGGGGATGATTATGGTGTACCGAAGCTATATTTAAAAAACTGAAGGGTGTGATATTTGTAAAAATAGGATAAGAAGTTGGAACAACAGAAAAGATAAAATACGAGG
>CAZLAJ010000070.1:0-5520 GCA_964557525.1 uncultured Gammaproteobacteria bacterium
GAGTAGCTGCAGCGTACAGACTGAACATCGTGTGAAGCTCTCACAGAAGGTTGGATACTCAGGTAAGCCGGATGCGACTATGTATATTATTGAATGTCTGTTGGATAACGGTGAAAAAATCTGCACTACAGGAAGTGCAACAACGGACAATCTGCTCTATGGAGAGCATAGCGCAGGCACGAGTAATAGAGAGTATATGCAGCAGAAGTACGGATACCGGTTTGTATCGTTCCAAAAGGTGACGAGCTCAGGCGTGGTGCCTGCCTCGAATCCGATAACAACAGATAGTACAGGCGCGATCGGTACGTATGAGTGGGAGAGTAGAACCACGAAACAAGTAGAGCGGCTCTTTTTTGCTGTTAATGATATTACAAACACCCTGACCTCGAAGGGGAGCCACACCACTCAGAAGCAGGCCACCTTTACGACAAACTCAACGATCCAAAACTGCATCGTGATCGCATGGGACCCACACGGCGTAATCTACGATTCTTCTTCGAGGCAGCCGTTAGAGGGAGCGCGTGTCTCTCTCTACGCGATTCGTAACGGAGAAAAGGCGTTAGTGAGCGCTTCCGAAGGGATTGGGACATTTAGAAATCCATATACTACAGGTAGTGACGGAAGATATAGCTTTAGAGTTGTGGATGGAACATACATAGTAAAGGTTGAGAAGGACGGGTATGTCTACGATGGGTATACCGAGGAGTCATTCGAGGAAAGGGGAAAGGAAGTAGTTCTGAATGTACCGCTTAAGAAAGTTACCATCAATCCGATTCAGGTCGTATTCAAGCAGCTTCAGTCATTTTTTAAGCTGTGATCGCGCATGTCTTTGAGTATCTTTTTTGCTTCTGTCTCTGTTGCGAATCTCGGTTGGGAGTAGTCTTCGATAATGGTGGGGAAGTATTTTATATCTATCAATCCTGTTTTCTTAAATGTGTACTGGGCGATGACACCCTCTCGCGTCTCCTGTGACCACATTTGATCAAAAACAGTGTTCCCATGTGCGTATGTGACGAATCCATTCTTATACCACTCTACGCCCTGAACCCAGTGGGGATGGTTGCCGATTATGAGATCTGCTCCCGCATCAACTGCAAGATGTGCGAGAGCTATTTGTGATGGATCTGGATCGTGTGTATACTCGGTGCCCCAATGGAAGGATACAACCACAAACTGTGCTCCGTTTTGTTTGAGTTGAGCGATCTGTTTTGTTATTGCTTGTGCATCTGCCCAAGAAAGACCCTGTTCAGGCGCGCCGATTGAGTTGTATCCGAGGAAACCAAATGTGATTCCCTTTACTTGAGTGACAACAGGACTTTCGCTGCCAGTCACCTGAATATGTGCATCAGTTAGAATCTTTTTTGTTGACTCTATTCCTGATATACCATAGTTGCCCGCATGGTTGTTTGCAAGGTTTGCAATATCGACTCCGGCATATCTTAGTCCTGCGATAGATCTGCTGCTTCCGCAGAATACCATTCCTTCAATAGTTGGAATACAGTCTTGGAGCAGGGGAGCTTCCAGATTAATTAAGGTGATATCTCCCGCACTGAGCAGTGGTGCAATATGATGATAGGGGTAGGTGAAATCATTCTTGTTAACCATTATGCTGTTAACCGATCTGGCAGGGATAATGTCGCCTGTTGCGATGATGGTTACCTCATCTGGATTATGAGAAGTGGCCTTTTGCGGGTCAGGATAGTAGGTGAAAAGTTCTGACAGATCTTTGTCTTTCAACAGGTTACGGGGAGGGAGAGATGGTGAGGGGCTCAGAAGCCGTGTTTTCTCTATTTTCTTCGGCGCACTTCTTCTATACGAAATGATAAGCAATGAGAGGGCGAAGATAGTGATACACGTGAGGAGAAGTTTAAAATTTGATTGGAACCAGTTCTTCATTCTTTTCTTCGTAAATAGTAGCGTTCTGCTCAACAGCGCGCTGGGTAAACAGAACCCCGTTAAGATGGTCTACTTCATGCTGGATGATGACAGCGTCAAATCCCTCGATTCGCTCAACATGTTTTTCGCCGGTAATATCCTGATACTCAACAAGTACCGACTGTGAGCGCTTTATCGGGCTCCAGACGCGGGGAATGGAGAGACATCCTTCCAGCGCAGTGTCTTTTTTCTTTTTTGTGCCTGTAGTAGAAGATTCTGGAAGATTCTGGATTTCGAGTATTTTGGGATTGATAAAGACCTTCGTGTCTGACTCGGGGGTAGGTTTAACGATGAAGAGTGCGAAAGATACGCCAACTTGGGGTGCTGCGAGGCCTACTCCCTGCGGATCAACACAGGCAACGAGCGCCTCTTCCATTTCGATTACCAGTTTTTTCAGTTTTTCATCGAATGAGGTAACAAGTTCTGCTTTCTGGGTAAGAACCGAGTGTGGAACAGATACGATCTTTAACATAGGTGGCGCATATATACTAAGTGAAGTTTATTATACCCGATGATATTATTATCTTCTCCCTTTTTTCTGTTTTACATTCCGAGTCCTATCGTTTTGTTGATCAGCAGCCACTGCCTTTTCCTTTGTAACTGTTGAGGTTGAGTAGATGAGCAGGAGTATGTTTAGTGCGAATGCAGTGAGCGCCATAAAGGGAATGGAGATATATCCAAACGAGAATGTATATCCCTTAATGCACGATGTGCTTGCTCCGACAACAGAACAAGGGGAGAGGAGTTGTTCGGGAAACCGTTGCAGCGTGTAGTGATAGAGGGCGATACTGAAGCCAATGATGTTTAGCGTTAAGAGGTAGGGCTTAAGGACGCGCTCATTACGGGCTATGCCCACATACAGTAAGAGAGGTTGTGGGTACATCATTATGCGCTGGTACCAGCAGAGGACACAAGGGGTGAGCTTTGCAATCTCTGAGTAAAAAAGACTTCCGAGTGTTGCAGTGAGGGTGATGATAAACATGAAGATATATGAGTAGCTGTTAAGGATGAGTTTGAGGGGAGAGAGGAATGAGGAACGGGTAACTTTTTCAATACCAAGAAGGAGGAGGAATACAATGATCCCAATGTTTGAGAAGAGGGTTAGTGTAGCGATGATGAGGGTTACTGTTTGGACCATACTCATATTATACCCCGACTTTAAACTCAACAACATCCCCGTCTTTCATCTCATGGTCCCGTCCAACGGTCTGCACCTTACCAAGTTCCCGTGCCTTTGTCCACCCCTGTACATCTACGAAGTCTTCATACGATACAATATCCGCTTTAATGAAGTGCTTTTCAAAATCAGTATGAATGGTAGCAGCAGCCTGTGGTGCTTTAGTTCCTTTTGTAATGGTCCATGCACGTGCTTCTTTCTCCCCTCCGGTGAGGAAGGAGATGAGGTTGAGGAGCGCATATCCTTTTTGTATTAATCTATTCAATCCTGTTTCTGTTAAGCCGTACTGGGAAAGGTATTCTTTTTGTTCATCCTCAGAAAGAACAACGATATCTGTTTCGAGTTTTGCATTCAGGTAGATGTATGCAGGGTGAGCTTCTCCCTCGGCTGTAAGATCTTTAAGGAGGGCATTGATCTGTGCTTCAGTCTCTTTCTGCCGTTCAAGTTGCTGTTCTGAAACGTTAAAGACATAGAGAACAGGTTTCATGGTGAGAAGATTGAGCTGCTTAACAAGCGGAGCCGTCTCTTCATCGAGGGGAACATTTCGAGCAGGAATACCAGCATCAAGTTTCTGTTTCAAGAGCTGCACCGTTTGGTAGAGGAGTTTTTCTTCCTTAGAAGCGTTTCCTTTTGGCTCCCTCTGTTTATTGAGAGTCTCAAGGTCTGCAAGGATAAGCTCGGTGTTTATCGTCTCAATGTCTTCTTTTGGATCGACTTTGTTTGAGACGTGAATTATGTTTGAATCATCAAACAGTCTTACCACATGAACGATAGTTGCTACTTCGCGGATATGGGAGAGGAATTTGTTGCCCAGCCCTTCTCCCTGAGATGCGCCTTTTACCAGACCTGCAATGTCATAGAACTCAACCACAGCTGGCACAATCTTTTCTGTTTTTACAATCTGTGCAATTACATTTAACCTTTTATCTGGCACCTCAATAATTCCTACATTTGGTTCAATGGTGGCAAACGGATAGTTTGCCGCGTATGCAACCTGTTTTTTTAGGAGAGCATTAAAGAGTGTAGATTTGCCAACGTTAGGCAGACCTACTATTCCTATGGATAGGTTCATATTCCAACTTCACCTTTCTTATAAATTATAACGGTTTGTGCTAAAATTTAGATATCACGATGACTGGACTAGCCTAAGGTTCCGACCGACCGCGAATGCCAGTCTTTTTTTCTTCTGGTCACCCATAAAGGTATTATATCAACACAGAGTAATATCTTACAGAGAGACAAATATCCGCTCATTAGTATATTTACAGTCAGTCTGTCAACTTTATCAACCCCTCCTATCGTCTTGATAGTATTGTAAAACACATACCCTTCATTAATGATCATGTTTGAAGGTGTGATAAAATTGAGAAATGGTGCAATCAGAAGAAGGAAGGAGACTTCATAAACTAGCTGAAGAGGCAAGAGAGAGTGGAAACTTCACAGATGCTCTTAAATACACCGATGAGGCTATGATCGCGTATCAAAAAGATAAGGATTATTTAGGTTTAAGTGAGGTATGTGCCTCTCGTCAAAGTACTTTTAAGCATCTCTATAGACATTTTAAAGATTCCGTATATCTTCTTTTGGAGAAGCATGCTGCTGAGGCATCTGTTGAGATTGCTGAACAGGCTGGTATTCAGGAAGCTCTTGGTATTCCATACCATAACCTTGCTAAATACTATTCAGAAGTAGGCGAGTATTCTCAAGCAGTTGAGTACTTTCGTAAATCGGTAGATTGTCTTACGCGATACCCTTCCGAGCACACCCGTCCTGCTGTTATTGCAGACATTCAAGGTCATCAATATGCGGCCGAGTACAAGAGTGGTGATAGAAGCGCACTTGAGCGTGCGTTACGGGCATTAAAGCAGCTTGAAGAATCGGATGAACCATCAAGTTATAATAAACATGTATGGCTGAGTGGCGCCCATCTTCGGATCGCCGATATGCTGAGGAAAGACAATCCACGATTATCTTTAGAGCATTATGAAGCCGCAAAGAAAATAATTGAGGGAGATGATCGGTTGATGCTCCGGAAAACCCAACTTAACGAATTTAAGTAAGAGGAGATAAAAAACGTCCTTTTCTTGGAAAAAGAGGCGAGTCTAACTCTATTCAACCTTATCTGGTTGGCGAAGGCTGATACCTATAGTACTCTGCGGCAGGAGTAGGGGATGTTCGTGGACCTTCTCCAACGCCTGTCTTCTGATTGTCCTGCTGATTATGCGACTGTGCCTGATCCTGTTTAGATCGGTTATACAGGTTGTATCCTCCCCATAATAATCCAAGCACAAGAAGAGGGATGATTAAGAGCGGAAGCCAGTTTGTATCATCACGATCATCATCTCTCGCATTTCGACTGTCATACCGTTCTACATACTCATCATTGTCATATCTTTCGCGATATCGTT
>CAZLAJ010000071.1:0-5517 GCA_964557525.1 uncultured Gammaproteobacteria bacterium
GAAGCAGCAGTTTTTTGGGATACGGATACGGCACAAACTCATCCTTGAGCTGATTCTCGCGTTTATCATTTCGTGGTGGCTCTATTCCGATCTCAAGATCAGCATTATCCATATTCCCTTTTTTGGTGTGTATGACATTAGCTTGGTATACGTTCTGTTTGCAACGTTTGTGATTGTTGCATTTGCAAATGCGGTGAATATTACAGATGGTCTGGATGGTCTTGCAAGCGGCGTCCTGTTATTTGCGCTTGCCGGGTTCTGGGTTGTCGCACGCTCGATTATTGACGTGCCGACCTCCCTGTTTATCGCAATCTGGCTTGGTGGGCTTATCGCATTTTTGTACTTTAATATCTGGCCCGCGCGTATATTCCTGGGGGATGCCGGCGCCTTGTCGTTTGGTGCGACGTTTGCAGTTATCGGGCTCATTCTCGGCAAGCCATTCTCTCTTCCGATTATTGGAGGTATGTTTGTTATCGAGATCGTAAGTTCTTTTATCCAGCTTTTGAGCAAGAAGTATCGCAAAAAGAAGTTCTTTCCTGTAGCTCCTTTCCATCTCTGGCTTCAGACGAAGGGTTGGGAAGAGCCAAAGATCGTAATGAGAATCTGGGTAATGTCCATCCTCTGTGCCCTCATCGGTCTTATGATTGCCTTCATGAAGTAATCTCTCCAAAAATACAGTGCGTTTATGGAAAGGATACATATACTACTTGATTACTGTATGTAAAAATACTAATCTGTATTGAGATACTATGGAGGAGATGAAAAAAGTCACAAACGATTTAGCGTACATGTTCCTTAAAAGGATTGTTACAGGTTTAAGAGACGGGTCAATTGACGTGCAAAGAGCGAAACTACTCGCGCGGTTGTTTATAAACCTTGAACCTTTTAACAGTATCGATGATGCAAAGGTAAAGATGCATACATTTGCCACACAAAATCCTCACTTTCAAGAACTTGATACATATATGACGGCTTATCATGAGGAGAAAAAAATAGGACAGGTAATTGATAAAATGAGAAAGTATATGAAAGATAATGATATCGATAACGCATTAGCAGTTGCTACCCATCCTTAAAATGACACCTCCTGTAGAAGCGCCTATGTCTATGCCGCCGGTCGAGACTGCTGTCCCGCCTCCTGCAATAGAATCTAAATCACCCTCCTTTCAGCTCGCAGATACACTTGCCGATGTTGCGCCTGGAGTTGCAAACAATGAAGTAATAGATTTAGCAGGATCAATTGCTGAGCCTGGATTAACTCCTCCTACCGAAGTAGAAGATGCTAACGCAGGAATATCATTATCTGGTGCCTCGAGTGAAGGTGGAACGGGAGGTTCTACAGCAGCAGATGGTGAAGGTAAAGATCCAGGCGTAGGTGGGCAGGAGTCACAAGCAGCACAAGTAGACATGCCTCCTCAAGAAGGAGCAGAGCGTACTGTTGACGCTCCGGAAGATGAGCAGCAGCGGATGCAGACTCTACAAACCAAAATCATAAGTGGCAAATTTTCAGACCAGGAGTTACAGGAATTCCAGAAAATGAAAGATGCAGAAAAAGCTGAAGTGCGTAAAGCAGAGCTCAAGCAGAAAATCGAAAGTGGAGACTTTACTGACGCCGAAGCCGCAGAATGGAGAGAAATGAATAAAGAAGGTGTTAAAGAAGGAGCGGAATCGCAGGGTGAAGAAGACGCTGGCACTGAACAAGCAAAACCCAAAGAGCCGACTGCTCTGGAACAAATGCAACAACTTGATGAGGAGGATGATCAAATAACACAAGAAATGATGGAGGGAAAAGATTTTGAACAAAATAAAGCGAAACTGCAGCAGAATTATGAAAAAAGACAAGGTTTAAGAGATAGGATTGCCACAAAGATGCAAGAACAAAGTCAAAAATTGAGACGGGAAATGGGTGAAACCAGATATCAACAAGAACTGCGTGAATTGCAAGCGGGCATGGCAGAAGCACTACGGAGAATACTAGCTCTCCCCGAAGAATATAAGAAGCTGCAAGATGCGCGTAAAAAACTGGTTAACGAATACAAGGATGCAGAGGGTAAGTTTAAACTCAACTCTGAAAATGCTAAAAAGGAAGAGACAGTAGAACATTTTAATAATATGAGAAGGCTTGGAAGTCAGATTGGGCGTATAAATGTAGCGATGGCTGAAGTTAAGTTAGGTGTAAAGTTGGGAGTCGATGAGTTTAACGCACTTAAAAATAGATATGATCGTCTTGTAGGAGCTAAAGGTTTTTGGAGTTATCTTGGAGGACTTATTGTCAATCGCATGAAGCAAGAACTCAATGAGGAAGCCTTAGATCACGAAGCGCGAAAAATTGCGCTCCAAGGAGCATAAAATAGGTTGTTAATAATAATCTCAAATAAATAATCAGTAGCAGCATAATGGTATAATGGTTTCTGATGGAACAGCTTCCATATCAATTCGAGTTTTCAGGTTACGAAATACATGAGTCTGAAAGCAAGCTCGTCTTTAATTATGCATATATCTATGCAGATGGGAAACGCATCTCCTTTCAAGAAAAACTTATTCTCCCACCATTTCAGATAACAGAAGATAATCGATTACTCGTTGAGCGAGTGATGGAAAATCTGCTCCTCATACTTGGAATTAGCTACTGGAAGTTGTATGCAGTTAAAGAGATTGTCTTACCCACAATAACACTTTCACAAAAAGAGGCGCAGTTCTGGTACACCATTTACACTATCGGTCTAGGAGAGTTCTACTATAGAAACGGTATTGATTTAAATGAATATGTGTCATTTCCGTATTCTGATAATGTAGCAAAAACCGCAATTTCATTTACACCTTCTCACGGGGATCTTGTCGGTATAGGCGGCGGTAAAGACTCTATTGTTTCTGTTGAGTTGTTGAAAAAACATGGTTTTACGATAACGGGGTTTGAGGTGTATCACGGACAAGGCAACGAGATTATCGATGGATTAACGAACGAGCTGCAGATTCCAATTCTTTCCGTAAAGCGAGAGATCGACCCCAAGCTTATCGAGTTTACCAAAAAGGGTGGATTGAATGGCCATGTGCCGGTTTCTGCTAAGTTTGCCTTTGTGGGGCTTCTCTTGTCTGTTCTGTTTGGATACCGGTCTGTAATAGTCTCAAACGAGCGGAGCGCAGACAGTGGGAATATTGAGTGGAAGGGGAGGATGATTAATCACCAGTGGAGTAAAACAACAGAGTTTGAGCTTCTTTTCAGAGAGTATGTGCAAAATACAATTACTCCAAGTGTTTCATATTTTTCACTGCTGAGGCCTTTCTCCGAACTGCAGATCGTTCAGCTGTTTAGCAAGTATCCCCAGTACTTTTCCCATTTCACAAGCTGCAACAGGAGCTTTCGGATCTCACCGGAGCATCATACGCTCTGGTGCGGTGAGTGTGCAAAATGCTCATTCGTGTTTGCCATGCTTGCTGCGTATGTATCGAAGGAGAGCGTAGTATCGATATTTCAGAAAAATCTGTTTGAGGATGCAAACCTTCTATCGATGTACAAAGATCTGCTGGGTAGGGGAGAGATGAAGCCGTTTGACTGTGTGGGGACATTTGAAGAGACGCAAACTGCTTTTCTTCTTGCGCATCAAAAAGGAGAGTATGAGGGGACTCCGGTAATGGAGATGTTTAAAAGTGAAGTTTTAGAAAGCATTACAGACAAAGAACAGTTTATGGAATCGGTATTGCAAACTCGAGGCAAGGAAACAGTGCCGGAGGAGTATCGGAGAGTAATTGAAAGTGAGTAATTGTGTATTTTGTATATGAAAATTGCAGAGTTGGAGAATAAACGAATACTGATAATGGGGTATGGAATGGAGGGTAAGGCAACTGAAGAGTTCTTGCGTGCAAAAGTGCCCTCTGCAGTGATTGGCATTGCAGATCGCCATGACGACCCCGACTATCTTAGCAAGCAGGACAGTTATGATCTGGTCATTAAAACACCATCGCTCCATAAGTCTAAACTGCATGTGCCGTACACAACCGCAACAAACATCTTTTTTGCCAATGTAAAAAATATGATAATCGGAATTACCGGCTCAAAGGGCAAAAGCACAACCACCTCACTCATCTACTCCATTCTGAAAGAAGCAGGGATGAAGGCAACCATTAAAGGGAATATTGGAATACCAATGATCTCGGAATTGCTGCGTCCAATTGATGAAGATGAGGTATTTGTTCTTGAGCTATCCAGCTACCAGCTTGATGACATTCACTATTCCCCGCATATTGCAGTTGTCACCTCGCTGTTTCCTGAACATATGAATTTTCATGGCAGCATTGAGGCGTATTACGAAGCAAAACACCAGATTATCAGGTATCAGACTGAAGCCGATATGTTTGTCTACAATCAGAAATTCGATCTTTTATGTGAATGGGCGAAACAGTCGCGATCTATGTCGGTTCCGTATATAGAAGATGACATTTCAGACTGGGAGAGAGTGTTAAAAGGCGAACATAACCTAGATAACATCCATGCGGCAGTTACTGTGGCTCGTCAGATGAACATATCAAATGAGATCTCAGAAAGAGCAGTAGCAAAGTTTGAGCCTTTGGCACATAGGTTGGAATACGCGGGGACATATAAAGGCATTCAGTTCATTAATGATGCTCTGGCAACTACACCTGAGGCTACCATGCAGGCGCTTCGCGCTTACCCGGATGTAACCACTATTATGCTTGGCGGAGAAGACAGAGGGTATGATTTTTCAGATCTTGTTGATATGCTTGGAACAACCAACATTCAGACAATTATTATCTTCCCAGAAAGCGGACAAACAATGATGCGCATGATTAAAGAGAAGTATGGAGAGCGATATTCTTTTTTTGAGACCACATCAATGGAAGACGCAGTTAAGCATGCATACGAACAGACAAAACAAGGAGCTACCTGTCTGCTGTCCACAGCATCCCCAAGTTACAGTATCTGGAAAAACTATGTTGAGAAAGGAAATCTTTTCAAAGAGTATGTGCTAAGGTATGGCGGTGAGGTGTAAACGTAGACTGCTTGAGGTATTGAAACCCTCTTCTTTGATAGAATGAGAGAATGATTGCTAGAAAGAAAAAGATAGATATTCCGAAAAATAGGGACATGTTCTGGTTCTATATCTTTCCCATTTTGATTTCGCTTGTTGGACTTCTCTTTGTGTTTGAGGCCTCATCAATCAGAAGCTTTACCGTATTTCAAGACAGCTTCCACTACTTCAAACTGCAGATCATGTGGATAGCTTTGGGAGTTGCGGTGATGACTTTCTTTTCACTATTTGATTACCACAAGCTGTATTATCTTGCATTCGTTTTTATGGCTTCAACCATTGTCCTTCTTTTGATTGTCCTCATTCCAACGATCGGCGCAACAGGGGGAGGTGCGCGAAGCTGGCTTGATTTTGGAGTAGCCAATTTTCAGCCCACAGAGCTTGCTAAGTTCAGTGTCATTATTTACCTTTCTTCCTGGTTTGTTCACCGAGAGAGAAAACGGTTCTTCTCATTTCTAATACTGCTTGG
>CAZLAJ010000072.1:0-5441 GCA_964557525.1 uncultured Gammaproteobacteria bacterium
TCATTATTCTCCCCGAAAAACCAATGCAGTTGCCCTTTGCATCTTTTATCGGAAACATTATCCGATCACGAAAACGATCATAGTGAGTTCCGTCGCTTCGTTTACCAATTAACCCCAGCTCTTCTGCTAGGGAAAGTGAGATATTTTTCTTTTTAAAATATCGTGCCAACAGATCCCATGATGAGGAGGCATACCCAAGCTCAAATTTCTTAACTATTTTTTCATTTAGTTGCCTATTATGAAGATACTCACGAGCATCTGTCCCTTGCGGTGTTTCTAAAAGAATATACTGAAAAAACTGCTTTGCTATGTTGTTTATATGCAACAACTGTTCCTTCTTTTTCCATTCGGCATCTTCATACGCAGAAACCTCAAGCGTAACACCTGCTTTGCCTGCAAGATCCTTAAGTGCTTCAGCAAACGTAGAGTTATCCCACTTCATCTGAAACTTAAAGATGTCTCCGCCATCATGACATGCGCCAAAACAGTGCCAGATCTGCCTGTCGGGTGAGACAACAAAGGATGGAGATTTCTCCTGGTGGAATGGACACACTGCCTTAAAATTGCTTCCTGCGCGTTTTAACTGAATATACGAACCAATGAAGTCCACTATGTCTATCTTGCGCTTAATCTCATCTACCTTTTGGTTCATGCACCAATTGTACCAGATATGTTATTACCCGTAAATGAACACCTATATCATATCATTGCCCCCGTTGACGCACTGTGTTATGAGAGCGATAATCCTATCACCTTCCTACTCGCTTGCCACAGTGAGCTGTATTTGATATAATTGTGATAATTGATATATTGTACCAATTATCATATCTATGACTTCAACTATTCCAGTACACACCGCACGACGCCGCCTCGGCGAGATTATTGAGGAGGCTCATTACCTGGGTAAGCCCTTCCTCATCAAGCGGGGCAACAAGCCAATGGCCATGATATTCGGCTCCAATGAGAGTGCCCGGATACTTGAGCTTGTTGAGCGGTATGACCCAGGCCTTGCCGATACGATGGCAATCATGGCAGATCCTGAGCTTCAGCAGACCTTGGAAGAGGATGAGCAAAACATCGCACGGGGAGAGATGGTGCCGTTTGATGAGAAATTGCTCGATGACTAAGCTGCTATGTACAGCCTCACCATTGCGAGCGCGGCCGAGCGGCTCTTCAGGAAGCTACCCCGGGAGGTGAAGGCCCGCCTGATTAAAGATGCCCAGGTCTTGAAGACTGAGCCCATGAAAGGGGAACCCTTGAAGGGCAAGTACCGCACGTTTCGCTCACTCCACCTAGCATTCAAAGGCGCACAGTACCGCATTATCTACCAGGTCTTCACCGAAGCCCAGATGGTTACAATCAGGCTTGCCGCACCCAGGGAGAACATCTATCGGCGGCTTGAAGAGATGGGGCAATAGGCTCCAACGCTCCATTGGCTCTCAAAAACCACTGTCTATCGAGTTTACAAGACCAAAAAACTCCGCCGCATTGCTATTTTCCTCATAAGGACCGCGTGCCTCTGTGACCGAGGACACACACCCCCAGCCTGACCGGTCACACACCAAGGCCTAAGCAGCCCCATCAAGTACCGAGAAATAGAGCTACCTGCGACTTACCAAAGAGATGTAATAGGAATAACAACGTGTGAATTAAGTTGCTCGCATGTATTAAATTCTTTTTCATCCTTTATCTGGATGTTAGTATGACTTAATTCCAATGTGAAATATAAAATGTCTTGTATTTTTTTCAAACCTCAATGATAATGAATGTAATGATGTATCTATTTCTCGATCGCAATACGCTAAAGCTTTTGTACCTCAAAAAATCGTTTATAGGTCAGTTTGAGGTTGCGATCTTTCAGAAAACTCATCTTGTTGATATTCTGCAGAATGGCACCATCGCAAATACAGATGTGGTTGCATCAGCCATAAAAGAGGCGTTAACCGCTACTCAAAAGTCAAATGGTAACGGTAAAGAAGTAACACTCATCCTTCCGCAAGAATTATTCAGCTTTTTCCGTACTGAAGTCCCCACCGATATCACACCAGGGGCAATTCAATCCTTTATACGTGATAAAGCACGCACAACCCTCAATATCGACGTTGATACCTCTCTGACAGATTACATAGTTGAGGAAAGTGCCGACCAGAAAGTAATCAATTTCTATTCTCTATCTAACGAAACGTATACAAAACTTCAAGAAGTCTGCCACCTTCTCGAGCTTAAACTCAACTCAGTAGTGCCAGAAACCCTCTGCTACTTCAAACTGTTTAAAAAAACATTAAGAAAAGATAAAAAAGAAGTCATTCTCTATGCACGGTATGACAAAGAAAAACTTAAAGGCTATTTCTATGACTCATTTGGACTACTCACGAGCGAGATGTGGGAAGCAGACATCTCATCCAAAACAACCGTTGAACACCTCCTAAAAGAACAGGCTGAGAAGTATGAAAAAGAGGGTAAAAAAATTAACCGCCTCATTCTTTCAGGCGAAGAATCCGAAAATGTACGGCAAGACACATTTACAAAAGAAATTGGCGTCTGGACCAACCCCTTAAAACGCATCATTCCAAATTTTTATGATGAATATTTAAAGATGCTCGTTATTACTCCTCCTGCTCCATTCCCTGTGCTCACATACGACGCTTGCCTTGGTGCATTTATTATGTTTGAGGCAAATAAAAATTTTACATTCCTCCGCTCTGCCGCCAAAAAATCAAGAAGTGCGCGCCCATCGTTTTCATTAAGCGGTATGCCAATAAAAGAGTTCATCATCTTCCTCCTTTCCTTCGGTCTCTCTTTAGCTGTATTCATCGCAGCGTCACGCGGAGGCATATCTAAACTCTCGTTCCCTAAATCCTTCTCTATCCCTTTGGCACAAGCCAAACCAACTCCCACTCCTGCCCCCTCCCCTGTTAAACCAACAGTCACACCTACTGTCGCCATCGCCAAAGATGAGATAAAGCTGAAGGTGCTTAACGGTTCAGGCACCGCAGGTAAGGCTACAGAAGTTAAAAATGTCCTTGCTAAAAAAGGATATGGCGAAATACTTACCGGCAATGCAGATAACTTTGATTACGTAACGACTGAGATTCAGGTAAAAAAGACAAAACCAAGCCTCGGAGAAATGATTAAGAATGATATTAAAGCAAACACCACCAAGGTCAAAATCACCACCCTCAATGAAGATGCTGCTGCAGATGCGGTTGTCATCTTCGGTACCGACTTTAAATAGCTACATACCTTTACTCGATGTAGATTCTTCTCTGATCTGATATAATAAACCGTTATGGAAGACCAAAAACAGATCTTAAGTGAAAAGCTTGCAAGCATCCTTACAAAATCAAACATCTCAGCAAAACATGCAGAGATTAAACAGCTTGAAGAACTAACCTACAGTCCTGATTTTTGGCAGGACGCTCAAAAAGCTGGAGAAACGATGAAACATATCGCCTCACTTAAAAAGGAGGTTGAAGATATTGAGATGATGCAACTTCTCATGGAAGAAAACGAGCTTGAGGAAGCTGAGAAGCTAATTAGCAAATACGAGATTCTCCTCTTTCTATCTGGCTCCAACGACAGAAAAAATGCAATCTTCTCGATCCATGCAGGACAGGGCGGAACAGAAGCAATGGACTGGGCCGAGATGCTCTTTCGCATGTACACCCGTTTTTTTGAACTGAAGGGTTGGAAGTTTGACGAAGTAGACCGCGTTCCTGGGGACGAAGCAGGCATTAAAAGCACCATAATAAACGTGCACGGTGAGTTTGCATACGGCCTACTGAAAGCAGAAGCAGGGGTGCACCGTTTGGTGAGGCAGTCACCGTTTAATGCAGACAAACTCAGACAGACATCATTCTCCCTTGTAGAAGTGCTACCAATAATCGAAGACAACGAGATAACTATTAAAGAAGAGGATCTGGAGTGGGATTTTTTCAGAAGTGGCGGCAAGGGTGGACAGAACGTAAATAAGGTGTCTACCGCAGTACGATTGACTCACAAACCTTCAGGTATTATCGTCAGCTGTCAGACAGAACGCTCTCAAGGTCAAAACCGTGAGAGCGCACTCAAATTACTGCGTGCACAGTTGTGGCAGATTGAAGAGGAAAAGAAACATAGCACTATGGAAACATTTAAACGTGACAAGATGGCCTCATGGGGACATCAGATCCGCTCGTATGTTCTTCATCCATATAAACTCATCAAAGATGTGCGTACGGACTATGAAGAAACAAATGTTGATAAAGTGTTGGATGGAGATGTGGAGCCATTCATAGAGGCCTACCTCAAAAAACCATCAACAGCATAACACTTCTTCATCTCATATCTTTACCTTCCTAAGACTTGTAATTTATGCGTCTAAATGCTACTCTGATACATATGTCAGACTCATCAGTGATACATAACCTAGATGGAAATTTTCAATCAGGCATGAAACTATCTTCATTTTTATTACTTCTCCTATCAGTAATTCTCGTCGGAACCGTAATCGGGTTTGGTGCTGCACAGATAAAATCACAACAAAAAAAATCCACTGTATCAACTTCCACCAAGCAAACAGACACTGTTCAGAAATCAGCTGGAATTGCAGATAAAAAGACATTCAAAGACTCCGCTGAAGGGTTACTAAAAGAGGGCGGATTTGAGGATGAAGGAAGTTTTCATCTCGAAAGGAAACCAGGCGATACGTCTCAAAACGCCTATCTCACCTCAAGCACGGTCGATCTTTCCCAGTATGTAGGTAAAAAAGTAAAGGTGATGGGACAGACGTATAAAGGTCAAAAGGCTGCCTGGCTTATGGATGTTGGGTATGTTGAGATCGTAGAATAATTCCTATGATTAAGTTTGAACATGTCTCCAAAAAATTTGCCCTTGGTAATACCGCTCTTGATGATGTCAGCTTTGAGATTGCTGATCAGGAGTTTGTTTTTCTTGTGGGACCATCAGGTGCAGGCAAAACTACAGTGCTTAAATTGCTTACCCACGAATATGCAGCATCCAGTGGCACCATACTGGTGGATGATATGGAAATTGCATCACCCCGCTTTAAACAAATAGAAAAGCTCCGGAAAAAAATAGGCATCGTCTTTCAGGACTTTAAGATTCTCCTTGATAAGAATATATTTGAGAATATAGCGCTGGGATTAAAGATTACCCGCACACCCTCCTCAACCATTAAAGAGAAAGTTCACGAAGTACTTGAACTGGTTGGATTGCCCGATAAAGAGTTTGTATTTCCTTCACAGCTTTCTGCAGGAGAGCTCCAGCGAATAGCCATTGCACGCGCGATCGTCGGCGAGCGCAACATAATTCTCGCTGATGAACCAACAGGCAACTTGGATCCAAAAACAGCCTGGGACATTATGAAAATATTTAAAAAACTGGAAGATAAAAAAACGATCATCATCGCCACTCATAATACTGACGTGGTAAACAGTCTT
>CAZLAJ010000073.1:0-5354 GCA_964557525.1 uncultured Gammaproteobacteria bacterium
GTCAGTGTATACAGAGATATTCATATGGATAGTATAGATGGGATAGGAAGGAATAAGGAAGGGAGCAACAATGTATTTTTATAGTTCTCCGAGCTTCTCTTTCTTTTCTGCCTCTTCTTTAACAAGATTAAGAAAGCGTTCAGTAGAAGAAAGACGTTTGTGTCCCACAATTTTGCCTATGTACTCTATTGAGGATCCGCTCATAAGCTGATGGGCAATAAACGTATTTCTCAGATCATTGACCGTCGCGTTTTCAATTCCTACCTCCCGGAAACAGCGAGTAATAATCTGACGAATATTTCTTACGAGTAATGGTTTGCCTGTTCGTGTAATAAATAGAGCGTCGTTTGACGAGTCTCCTCTGGTTTTTAGATAGTCATCGACCGCTTTTTTTGCCGCTTTATTAAGAGGAACATCACGATTGGGAGATGCTCCATATGTTCTTATGTGAAGCGTAGTTTCTTTAACATCATCTACCTTTATACTTGCAAGCTCTCCAATCTTAACTCCTGTTTGTAAAAGGAGCTCAACAAGAGCGTAGGTTCGCGAATCTTCTTTGGCGAAATCCCTTAGAGCGCGATACTCAAGCTTGCTAAATATACGTGGAGGGTTTTGCTGATACTTAGGGTGAGATACATAAAGTGACGGGTTTTGTTCGATTACTCCCTCATTTTTTAAGTATCTCAAAAAAGTGCGTATTGAATTTAACTTTCTTGACGCTGACTTTTTCGTATAATTTTCCTGTAATAGTTTTTGAATAAAACCTTCAATGTCTTCCTTTTTAATTTCCCGAACGTCATTTTTCTCTTTAGTAGTTAAATAACCAACAAACTGTTCGAGATCCTTTTTGTACGCAATGACGGTAAACTGTGATTTGTGTTGAGACTTTAATGATTCGACAAATCCTTCAAGTAATTTTGGCAATAAGTAGCTGTCCATAAACCTATAGTATATCACACTGTTCTAGGAACCTCAATTCATTTTTACCCTTACCCTCTTAGTCGTCCGTTAGCTTTGTGATAGAAAAATTGATAATATGCTTTTTGTTTCAGCGATTTGTATATATTGTATACTATAAAACTATTTATTCAACGAAATTTTTACCTGTAATAAATACGATCTTTGTTTTTAGGCTTGTATTTTGTGAAGGCGTTTGTTATAGTAGTACATCCACTTACGGATTAGGAGGTTATTTTTGAATGCCCAAGGATACAAAAAAAACGACACAAACATCTGAGCACCCAATGGAGGCTCTCTTAAAAACCAGCCATCCACCCCGGCTTAAGAAAGGTCAGGAAGTAGAGGCGAAGATTGTTTCCATAAATAAAAAGAATGTGCTGTTTGATGTTGGTGCAAAAGCATACGCCGTTTTGGGCGAGCTTGAGCTAAAAGAAATTTCCAACTATCTTCCTTTCCTCAAACAGAACGAAAGCGTGAAGGTTCGCATCATTACTCCAGAAGCAAAAGATGGCTTTCCTGTCGTCTCGCTTAACCGATTCTTTCAAAAAGGAAAGTGGGAAATTCTCCAAGAAAAGAAACAAGCTGAAGAAGAGGTTGAGGTTTCTTGTGGCGATTATGGAAAAGGTGGTGTCTTTGTCGACTTTATGGGCATTAGAGGGGTAATTCCAAAGATCCAACTCACCCAAGACTACATGAATGAGCCTGCAAAACTGACCGGCCAGAAAATTAAGGTTAAGATACTTGAAGTAGATGAAGAAAAGAATCGACTGGTTGTTTCCCAGAAGGCAGCAGTGTTTAACATCTCAAGCAAAGACCTAAAGGATAAGTTTGACAAGATTACAGAGAAAGAGAAATACCGAGCAAAAGTTTTAGGAGTGTCGGAGTTTGGTATTTTCTGTGAGGTTGAAGGGGTGGAGGGGCTTATTCACATCTCAGAGATCTCGTGGGAGAAGGTTTCAGACGCTTCGAAGTATGTTAAAGTCGGTGACGAAATAGACGTGCTTGTGGTTGAAAAGAACGAAGAAGATCTCAAGCTGAATCTTTCTATTAAGCGACTTTCTCCAGACCCGTGGGAAAACATCGAGAAAGAGTATCCAAAAGATAAAGAGGTTGAAGGAGATGTGGTTAGGAAAGAAAAATACGGATATTTCGTTCGACTGGCTCCAGGCATTGAGGGACTAGTACACATCAGTAAGGTGACCGATGACACCCAAATCAAGGTTGGACAAAAGATTAAAGCATACATTGAACGGGTAAATGCGCGTGAACGACGCATGAGCCTCATACTTCCACAAACAGACAAGCCGATTCTCTATCGGTAATATTTCTACTTCTATTACTTTTTAATTCACTCGCTGTGTTTTATTGGTTTGTAAATGTGAGAAAATACACCACAATGTAATTGATATTGTGTTGAAGATTAAAGAGTAGATAGAGGTTTTAGAACTTCTCAAAAGATATGTTCTCTTTCAATACACTCTTTTCCTGGAGGTACGATCTGAGAGACTCAGTGACTTCTCTTCCCCCACAAACGTAGTAGTCATATTCGTTAATGTCGATAGAGGATGCAAGAATCATACTCTCAAATCCGTTAGTCACTCTTCCTAACACAGTATTTTTATCTTCTGTAGTTGAACCTGTTTCTCGAGATAGGCAGTAGGTATAATGAAAAGATTTATTTTGTACTGCAATTGAGTTAAGTTCGGACTGTAAATAGATATCAGCCTGTGTTTTAAGGCCCCAAAAAAGATGAGAATCATTTTGGAAATTAAGATAAGAATAGAGATGGGTAATCATAGAAAAGATGGGAGCGATACCCGTGCCGGTCGCAAAGAAGATTTTTTTTCGGTTATTCTCTTTTAGTTTAAATAAACCAACAGGTCCCTGAAACTGCGCTGTCTCTCCGATTTGAAGATTGAGAAAATAGGTAGAAGCCACTCCATTTGGAACAATTTCGACGATGAGTTCGAATGAGTTCTGTAGCTGAGGTGGTGTGACGATGGAGAATAGCCTTCTCGTTGGTGTTTCTGTGCCGTTGGGTACAAACAGAATAACGTACTGTCCTGCATCGAAAGTGATGGTAGAAGGTTCACGTAAAGAGAATGTTAGGTGTAGGATGGAGGGTGCAAGTTCTTTTTTTGCTGTCAGCTGTGTTTGATAAACAGAGATCATAGGATGTAGTATTGTATCATAGGCGGGCCCGCTGTGTGATTTCAGCCTCAACAAGCTCCTTGGGTCTACCATACTTTAGTCTTGAAAGCTGAATAATCGCTTGAGCAACCTTTTCGTTTGCGGACGCTTGCAGCTTAGACATGTCTTTTGTCATGTCGATTGAGAAAGGGGAGACGGGTTCATTGTTTACGATAGTCTTCACATATGCGTGAAACCGTTCCTGGTTGATGATATCGCTTTCGTTAAATGTTGGCTGAAGCTCGCGCTGAAGGAACGAAGCGTCTGTTACTCCAGTTCGCAGAACGATCTGTGTGCCTACGTTTCCAAATACTGCGTTTTTCACCTCTTCGTCCATCTGGCCGATGAACTGATTTGCGACGGTGAGCGCCAGTTTATATTTTCGAGCCTCAGAAAGAATGGTCGCAAAATCGGGAGTCGCAAAGTTCTGAAACTCGTCTACATAAAGAAAGAATGGTTTGCGCTGATCGAGCGGTACATCAACTCGGCTCATTGCTGCTGCCAGTATTTTCGGCACGATCAACAGTCCTAGGAAGGTTGAGTTTTCTTCTCCAAGCTTTCCCTTTGAAAGATTGATGAGGAGAATCTTTCCCTCATCCATAACATTTCTGAAATCGAAGGCGCTTTTAGACTGCCCTATGATGTTTCTCATCATCTTATTGGTAACAAACCGTCCAAACTTGGATACGATATAATCCAATACCTCTGATTTATGAAAGTCTGAGGTTTGTGCAATCTGGTCAGTCCAGTAGCGACGGATAATGGGGTCTTGTACCTTAGGGAGCAACTCCTGGACATATTTTTGATCGGTCATCACCCTCACAATTTCAATAAAAGTGGCGCCAGGTTCACTCATTATGGTCAACATTGCATTACGCACTGCATGTTCAAATCTGGGGCCGATAATACCGGTTCGCTGCGGATCGTACAGCTTATACATCAGGTTAATAATGGCTCCTGTGATGAAGTGTTTCTGTTCTTCTGTTTGAGATTCAAGGAGGTTCAAACCCATGGGTCTGTCTGTATCTGCTGGATCAAAATATACAACCTCCTCAGCCCGCTGAGGCGGGATAAAGCGGAGTGTGTCTTCGATAAGATCTCCATGGGGATCGATAACGCAGACCCCCCTCCCTTCCTTAATATCCTGTTTAATGAGTTCAATTAACAGTTCAGACTTACCAGTACCAGTTTTTCCAATAATGTAGGTGTGCCTCATTCGGTCGTTCAGCCCTACATAGATGGGTCGTTTAACACCACGGTAATATCCCATACCAAGGAAAGTTCCGTTTGAGGTGGGAACATCGGGAGATACGGGTGCAGTCTTTGCCTTCAGCCAGCTTATATGCGGTGTCTCAACTGTTTTATTGGGGAAATGGTAGAGGCTTGCGAGCTCGTCTGTTGAGAGGATCGACACCAGATTAACAAAAGGAAGTTCAAACATCGGGAAGAACTTATATATAAAGTTGATCATAAAGCCGCCTTTAAATAAGATCTTCGCCTTTCGTAGGGAGTTTTGATCAGAAGCAAACTGGCCGAATGCGTTGCGGACGTTTCTTAGGTGGGCGTCTGCGGACGATTTGTTTTTTGCGCAGACTGCAATGCGAATCATTGTATCAAAGCCGGATTTATTGCATTTCTCTTCGATCTTTTCAAGCGCCTTAGGATCGGTCTTAAATGTTGCTTTCTCTGGATTCGCCTCATTTTTTTTAGTTGATGAAACGTATGATTTTCCTGCCTTTTTCCAGCTGCTTGCTGTGGGGCGTACGAGGATCTGAATCATTGCAGCTTCATCATCATCCATCTTTGATAGTGCAGAGGTGATTGCTGATAACGAATCGGTGGGGAGTTCCCGATAGGTTTTAAGAGGAAGATAGGCGTGTTGTTTTTGGACAAGTGCCCCAAACGAGACATATCCATCTTCTGAAAAGATGTTTGGTTCGTCTACTTTTCGTATGTCGGCGGACGAGTAATAGCTGTATATCGTTTTCTCAACCAGATCAATGATGCGCGCAGGCGCAGAAACATAAAAACGAATATCGCCCTTTTTACCAATAATCTCAAACGCAATTGTGTCATCAACCTCAAGGAAACTAAGCCAACCCGTTTTTTTAAGTGATGAGAACTGGCCAAACATCTGCTCAGCTGCATCAATTTTTATCTCATTATCTTTAACTTTTGGAGTTAATTCATAAATAGCTCTTGAT
>CAZLAJ010000074.1:0-5203 GCA_964557525.1 uncultured Gammaproteobacteria bacterium
AATGTCTTCTGAGCGGCATAATACGCAACAATTGCAGCTGAGACTATGACATTTAAAGATTTGTTAATCCCCCACATTGGAATCTCTACTATGTGATCTACCAGATCAAGCGTCTCTGGGAGAACGCCATACGTTTCATTGCCCAGAATAAGGGCCAAAGGAAGAGTGTATGGTGCATCAGTATATGGAATAGAGTGGTCGGACTGCTCAACTGCATAAATAGATATGCTCTTCTCTCCCCTGTTAGATGGATCTTCAATCTGAGAAAAACGGGCTCTTAATTCATCTATTGCATCTTTTGCAGTCGGTTTGTACTCCCATGGCACCACCTTATATGTTCCAATAGAAGCTTTTTTGATCTTATGGTTAGGAGGAATCTCTGTCTGGCCACAGATATACAACTTCTCTACTCCAATAGCATCCGCCAATCTGAATATGCCACCAATGTTATATGTATCATATACATTCTCAAGGATAAAAAAGATTGGCTGGCGCTTAAGCTGAGATACCCGCTTCGCAAGCTCTTCATCTTCCTCCACCTCCCGTAACTGTTTTGCATTAAGTCTCATCATGAAGGATATTATATACAAACTCAAGAAATAACTCTTTTATATATTACCTAGTATGACTTACAACATAGGCATAAGTCCAAACCGTACCCTGAGAGATGTTGATTATGGAATATAATGCTATCAGAGATTAACATCAACTTGACAAAAGTAGACTTTCATTCTAGAATTACTACCATATGAGTAGTAATTCTCAAACACAAGTCGATCTGATCTTCCAAACAAAACCCTTCTTAACCAAGCAAGAGGTATCTCTAGTGATTATGAAAACAGGGAAAAATCTTGATAAGAAAATACTGCAGTATCTGGGTAATAATACTCTTCTCCCTCTTAAAAAGGGACTTTATATGCCTCAAACATATCTTACTAGAGCCCCTTACTATATACGCGAATACATAGCCAATATCCTCTACTCCCCCTCCTATTTATCCCTCGATTATGTGCTCTCCAGAGAAGGCATAATACCTGAATCAGTTTTTACCTATACCTCAGTCTCTACAAAATCTACCAGAATATTTTTTAATAACCTGGGAAGATATTCATATCAAACTATTAAACCCTTACTCTTGACGGGCTATTCAACACTGCCTCTTTCATCAGACTTATCAGTGAAAATAGCCACGCGTGCAAAAGCCTTATTTGACTTACTATACCTTAAGCCATTCTCAAAATCTATTAAATTGAAAAGGCTTGAGTTTGATGATTTGAGGCTCAACACTTCTGCACTCACACCAGATGATATACGAGAATTTAGTGGGTATGTAAAGTTATCTCAATCGAAAAAGATGGAACAAATATATCGAATGTTACTTGAATCATCTAATTAAGATTTATGATCGAAGAACTGTCTGTGTTGGTGCGACAAAACCAGAATATTGATCCGCTTATTCTTAGAAATATCCTTAAAGAAAGGCTCCAGATATACATCCTAAAATGCGTCTTCGCGTCCTCGTACGCTTCTAAGCTGATCTTCACCGGCGGGACCTGCCTTAGGCATTGTTTTTACCTTCCGCGGTTATCAGAAGATCTAGGTTTTGACAGCCTCTCTTATACCACCTTCTCCCACGCTCAATTGATTGATCTTCTAAAAGACTTTTTCAAGAAAGAGTTTGACTACTCTGATATGATAACCAGCATATCGGGATCAAACAAAATACTTTACTTAAAGTTTCCTATTGGCGACCAAATAGGCCTACCACTCATTACACCAGGATCGCATGAGGGCACACTTCACATACGGATCGATGTAGCTCAGGCACCAGACAATATGAGGCGTACGGAGCTATCTCTAAAAACACTTGGTCAAACCTCATTTATTATCCGCCGTTACAGCCTATCAGATCTCTTTACCCTAAAAATAGCCGCTATTATCGGACGAAAGAAGTTACAGGGCAACGAGTTGATTACCCGCTTTAAAGGTAGGGACTACTTTGATTACTGGTGGTATACACAACAAAACATAAAACCAGACATTAAGTTCTTGCAAATTGTTTCAGGACTAACATCGGAATCATTGGTAGCGTTATTATCAGAGCGGTTTAATAAGGCACTCATAGAAAAACAGCAGATACTGGCAGACATAGCGCCGTTTATCGAGAATCAATCTGTTTATCAGGCATTTGTTGAGTCCCTACCCAATCTACCAGATACAGCTAACCGAATGCTTGTACATCCATCATATTAATACTATATTCTATATTCATCCACTTACCAGCTTCTCCAGCAGTCCCTAAACCCAAAAACATACAGTTAACTGATCTAGTTATACCTATATCGATATCTCCTGCTCTATTTCGACATAATGTATCCTATAGTTGACAAACAAAAAAGCCTGTAGTAAAATATGCCCCATGATATCAAAAACCACTATTTCTAAAGTCCTTGCTTGGACCCTGTTGGCAGTTCTTGCATTTTGGGTCATGCAAGTAAGAGCCGATTCTGGCAACTATGGCCAGTATGGTCCTGGACAACCCAGCCACAAAATCTTAATCGATAAGATGGTTGGTAAACCAGTTACCACAAAAGGCGGCGTCGTTGATCCTAACTACGTAGACAACTACTCATCTTCAGATCCACGATTTAAACCTGAAGATACTGTTTTCTTCCGCTTAAAGGTAAAGAATACCTCAAGCGAGAAACTGTACAGCGTAACAGTAAAAGATTACGTTCCTTCATATGTTGAACCTATTGAAGGACCGGGAAACTACAACTCTTCAACCAGAACCATCGAGTTTAATGCTGGAGACTTTAATGTAAACGAAGAAAAAACATACTACCTTAAGATGAGAGTAGTAAAACAGTCAAGCTTACCAGCAGACAAAGGAGTGTTCTGTGTCGTAAACAAAGCAGGAGCATATAATGATAAGGCTTCTGATGAGGATACTGCTCAGTTCTGTATCGAGAAGCAGGTTCCCTCAACCCCAACAACGCCAAAATCAGGTCCAGAGTTTGGTCTTGCCCTTCTTGCGGGTGAGCTTGCAGCAGTCGCTGCTGGTATCTACCTGAAGAAGAAAACCTCATAAAAGGCAGAAAATTCAGCGCTCCTCCATTGCGCACGGATTTGATGCCTCATGCTCTTTGTTCTCTTTACTGTACTCATAACATCCAGAATCTTCTCTTTTTAATCATTCAGTTGCTGTAGGAGAATACAGATTAACATTAAATTGTAGTTTGACAAACTACAATTTAATAGTAAAATGTAAGGTATATGCTTAAAAGACAGATTGAAAAATTGATTCAGCACTACCTCCATTCAGAAGAAACAAAAACAATATTTATCTGGGGACCTAGACGTTCAGGTAAGACAACAATTCTCGAAAAACTAGCACAAGAGTTGGGAGTAAAGAAATATAATTTTGATCTCCTCTCTGATAGAGAAAAGTTTATTCCCCGCCGGGATGTACTTGACCGCATTGTAAAAGAAAACAAGGTGATCCTTATTGACGAGGTACAAAATTTTCCTGAGGCAACAATCGTTATTAAACTGTTGCACGATGAGTACAAGACAAAGGTTATCGCTACAGGATCTTCCGAACTACGTCAAAAATCATCTACAAGTGAATTCGACACGCTTGCTGGCAGATTTAATGAAATCTACTGTCTTCCTCTTTCTATCTACGAAATCTTAGATAATAAGCTGCCAAATGCGGACGACAAACACGAGGTCATAAAACAGCTTACAAGCCAACTGCAAATATTTGGCGCATACCCAGAAGTATACGTTAAGACTAGCTACTCTGAGAATGAGACCATTGATCTGTTGCAACGGATGGTTGATACATATGTTCTTAAAGATGTCATTAACATATATGAATTAAAAGATGCCAAACTTGCTAAAGATATCTTGACCAAAATTGCTTTACAACTAGGAAACGAGGTGTCTATTCGGGAAATTGCATCTTCATTGGGAGCATACCCCTCAACAGTCTCCAATTACATCGAAATCTTTATCAAAAACTACATTCTTATCCCGCTTCCTTCTTTTAAGGTAAATGCAAGACGGGCGGTTTCTGAAAATAGAAAACTGTACTTCTATGATCTTGGTATTCGCAATATGTTAGTGAAAGACTTTAGAGATCTCTCCCTTCGCCCAGATAAAGGAGGAGTGTTCGAGAACTTTATTATATCGGAGCTGGAAAAGTGGCGTAGAGTTACAAACAGCAAGGTTAATTTTTACTTCTACCGTGAATACGGAGGAAAAGAAGTGGATCTTGTTGTTGAAGACTACAAAAAAAATTATACCGTTCTCGAGATTAAAGTAAACGAAGGAGGAGTAAAAAATATATTCCCTCTCCCCCATACTGCTAAGGTCATTACTGCCCACAACTGCACAGAGATCATTGAACGCGCCTTATCTACTTAAAGAGGTACGCATATCAGCTGCGGTTTATTAATATATTGTACGAAACCGTGACTTCTAGAGATCGGTGACCGCAATGACCTGCTCTTCGTTGCTGAATGTGTACGACACGATGTAACATTCATGTATGTTGAGCGTTTCAATTCGCTTCTCGAGGGTTGTGATATCATGTCGGGATGTGCTTGTTTTCACCTCAAGAGCCATACGAGAGTCTAGGATAAAATCAATCTCCTGACCTTTCTCTTTGGCAAAATAGTTTAGTGTGTGCAGTGGCCGAAGCGCCTGGAATACCCCCTGCTCAAGCAGTTGTCCTTCTGAAATGCGACCGAGCACGTTTGCCATACCACAGTCACATAAGAATAGTTTTGCGCTTCCTGCGGCTTGCCGGTCAACACTCTTTGAATAACGCGGCAGCATGGTGATAAAGTAGGTGTCATTCAGAAATGCCAGGTAGTTATAGATCGTCTGCCGGGATACTCCAAGTTCAAGAGCCAATTTATGTATCTCAAGACGCGATGCAATACGGGCAGTCAAAAGCAGTATCAGATCGCGTAGACGAGCCATATCGGTAAAGTCGGCCAAATTTTTGGCGTCCTTTTCAAAATACGAAGTAAATATCTCGGTGAGAAGTACCCTCTTTCGCTCAGGGTTTTGCTCCAAGACGACCGAGGGGAACCCCCCATACTCTAGATACTCTCTGTAGAACGGGAGCAGCCGCTCATGGGTGACGGGGTTCTTGTCACGAGCCATTTGCGCGAAAGACATATTTTTCGGT
>CAZLAJ010000075.1:0-5116 GCA_964557525.1 uncultured Gammaproteobacteria bacterium
TTTATACTAAAAATAGCTCTAGCCTGAAAGGCTTCAGAAACTAGAGCTATGAAAAAACAGTATAAACGGTTAAGCCATACGATATGGCTGTGTACTTATCATATCATTTTCTGTCCGAAATATCGATTTCATGTGTTGACAGGTAAGGTAGAAGTACTTGTGAGAAATGAGTTGTATCAACTCTGTAGAGCAAAAGAAATCGATATTGAGGAGATCAATATCCAACCTACACACGTACACATGATACTGACAGTGCCACCCAAGCACTCAATAAGCAGTATCATGGGATGGTTGAAGGGGAAAACAGCCCTTAAGATATTCAAAGAGCAAAAAAGCATAAGTACCAAATATTGGGGAAGACATGTGTGGAGCAGAGGATACTGTGTTTCAACAGTAGGACTCAATGAAGAGCAGATACGAAAATATGTTAAGTGGCAACAGGAGAAAGAACAGAGAGGGTAACCAAAAGATATTACATTATTAATTGAGCCTTTCAGGCTAAGCATTTCAAGCCACCTCCTCTGGAGGTGGTATAATTGACTGCGTCTCATATCTCAGATTTATCTACTACAAATCTATATGGCTGAACAAAGAAAAGGAATACCGCAAGAAGTTAATCACAACCCAACTCCAGAAAAAGTTTGCACTTCTGATCAAATGATAGTTGACATTGGTAGTAAGCTTAAAGTCGGCGAAGTAATATATATATTCTTACCTGCTCACAGCAATGTTGATCGCCTCCAAGCAGTAACGTTGGCACTTACCCAACTCAGCGTTCAAGTAGAGTTTTACGGTAGACAGAAAAGAAGCCGTACTGAATATTACAAATTTAAACTTACGAAACTAAGTAGCAACTGATTAGTTGCAGGACATATTCAACATAGAAATATTTATCTTTATTTATAATGAGCAGAGTCTGCAGTCACTATCCCTTCAGTTTAGTTTCAAGTAGGTTACGAACATCCTGCGCAGCTGCCTGTCCTCGCATCTCTTTCATCACCTGTCCCACTAAATACATAATCGCGTTTTCTTTCCCTGATTCATAATCCTCTACCACCTTTGCATTCTCAGCAATAACCTTCTCTACCGCCTCCTGTAGTTTTGCTGCATCTGTTTCTTTAGGAGTGAGGAGTAATACGGCCTGTTTCACAAACTCCTCAACAGAAAGACTAGAGGATATCTTTTTGTTCACAAGAAGATTAGCAACCTGCTGCGGTAAAACATCCTTGGAAATTTTTTCTCCCATCTCTTTACTGATAAGATCGAGTACTGACTCAAAGTACGAAGCGAACATTGCATCGCGTGTTATGAAAAATGCGTCTTGGTACTTCAGTTTGAGACTCTCCATGTATCGTGTGACTTTCTCAACTGGAAGTTCGGGAATTGTTTTTTTAATTGCATTCAACTCTTTATCATCAAACTCCATGTGGGGAATGTCAGGTTCAGGAAAGTAGCGGTAATCATGCGCATCCTCCTTTGAACGCTGAGAATATGTTATTCCTTTATCCTCGTTATATCCTCTTGTCTCCTGTTCAGGAATCTCACCCTGCTCTAGTATCTCCTGCTGTCTCTCAAGTTCGTACTCAACCGCCCGCTTCACAAAATTAAATGAGTTAATGTTCTTTACCTCTACTTTATATGGCGGAAATCCCGTTTGGCCTGGCTTTCTGACCGAAATATTCGGCTCCAGCCTCATGGTACCTTTCTCCATATCGGCATCCGATACGTCCAGGTAACGAATAATGGTGTGAAGCTCCTCGAGAAACATCTTTACATCTTCTGGGTTGTCAAAATCCGGTTCCGTCACAATCTCAACGAGCGGAACGCTTGAACGGTTAAAATCGATTAGGGTGTCTGAACCGGTATGGGTGAGTTTACCAGTGTCTTCTTCCAGGTGCACCCGAGTTATTCCAAACTTCTTCTTTATGCCGTCTTTTGTCACAATCTCTAAACTTCCTTTAACGCATAACGGTTCATCGTACTGCGAAATCTGATATCCCTTTGGAAGGTCTGGATAGAAGTAGTGCTTACGGTCAAACTTTGAGATTCTGTTAATGGTGCAGTTTAGCGCCTGTCCTATCTTTATCGTCCACTCAACAGCTTGTCTGTTTGGAACCGGCAACGCACCAGGCATTCCCATGCATACCGGACAGACATTGGAGTTTGGTGCTTTGCCGAAATAATCGGCATTGCACTGGCAGAACATCTTTGACTTTGTTTTCAGTTCTACATGTATCTCCAGGCCGATAATAGGTGTGTATCCGTCTGCACTCATGTATATATGTATATATTAATAATCAGTCATATCTCTCAATTCCCTTTTTTATCACATCAAAATAATTCGTCTCTTTCTCAAACTGGTAGGCAAACTGCAAGAGGGTGCTTTCTGCAAAATAGTTGCCCATTGCCTGGATTCCAACAGGCAGTCCATTATCATCAAATCCGCAGGGAACATTAATTGCGGGAATGCCGGATACTGCAGCAGGCTCATTGAGTACATCCATCATCTCTCCAAAGAAAGGGTATTTTTCAAACTCGCCCAGCTTCAGTGCTGTTACTGGAGTTGTAGGAGAAACAATCACATCAACTTCTTTAAAGACATTCTTGAAGTCTTCGATAATAAGGGTGCGTACTTTCTGCGCCTGCTTGTAGTACGCATCATAGTATCCGTGTGCGAGTGTGTACGTCCCAAGCATCATTCTCCGTTTTGCCTCACGACCAAAAGCACTTCTTGGGTTACCGTATCGTATACCATCGTACCGTGCCAGGTTTGATGAGACCTCTGCCCGCTGAATAACGGTATACACAGATATTGCATATTTTGGCGAGATGAGATGAATCTTTTTAATCTCATGTCCCATTTTTTTGAGAATCTCAATGCTTTCCTCTACCCGTTTTTTTACACTCTCATCCACTCCTTCAAAATACTCATCTGTAATACCAATCTTCAACTTTCTCTTTTCTTTCATTGCTTCAATATAGTTGTCTACTGGTACCGGAGATGTGGTTGCATCATATGGATCTTTGCCTGCAATAAGCTGCAACAGGTATGCCGCATCTTCAACATTTGTTGTCATCGGTCCGGGACAGTCCAGTGACGAACCCATCGCGACAACACCATATCTTGATACTCTGCCGTATGTGGGCTTTAAACCGACAGTTCCACACCAGCTTGCAGGCTGCCTAATCGAACCTGCTGTTTCGGAGCCAATTGCTGCTGGCGCAAGACCTGCAGAGACTGCAACCGCTGAACCACCTGAGGAGCCACCTGGCGCCCGTTCTGTGTCCCATGGATTTTTTGAAGGACCGTAATCAGATGTTTCTGTGGAAGAGCCATGAGCCCACGCGTCCATATTTGTTTTACCGAGCACATACGCGCCTGCATGTTTCAGCTTTGAAGTAACAGTGGATTCATAGGGAGGAATAAAGATATCGAGAACTTTTGCAGATGCAGTAGTGCGAAGATCCTTTGTACAAAAATTGTCTTTTATCGCAAGTGGAATACCTTTCAGTTCTCCTTCATCAACCTCAACAGATTCGTTAAAGGTAAGATAGGCATTAAATTGATCATTATATCTCTTACTCCTGTTTATAAAATAATCTCTCACTTCTTGGGATGAGATTGATTTAGAATTGATTAAATTTTGCAGCTCTACTACTGATTTTCCTTTAATATCCATATATGTTATTCCATAATTCTCGGGACTACAAAAGCCCCCGACTTTTTATTTTTTGCATTCTGAAGAGCCTCTTCTGTACTTAAGCTTCTGCTATTTTGTGTTCCATCCTCAAAATATACATTCTTTAACGAAGTAGTGTCATTTGTTGGAGAAACTGACGAAGTATCGAGTTCACTTAAATTCTTTACATACTCAATGGTTTCACCTAAAGTACTCTCCAGCTTCTCCACTTCCTCATCCGTAAGCTTTAGATTAGCTAGCTTTGCAAGATGAAGTACGTCTTGTTTAGATAGTTTATTAGTATATCCCATATTCTGTCCAGATTTCTTTTATGGCCCATCTTCCCCACCTTTCTTCGGCTTCATTCAATACCTCAGCAACATCTTCTTTCTCCAAATCTGATAATTCTATACCTTTTTTCACTTTAGCCACGATTTCAGGAGACAACTGTCCACGCACCCATTTACGAGCCTCTTTTGTTCTCTCAGAATGATCTATTATATTGCTCTCTTTATCACCGGCCATAGAAAAAAATCTATTCAACTTTGCTAGATTACCACTGTTTATCTGGATATTTACGTCGAAATTCTGCTATTAAAGCATTTTGTGCATCAAGCCGCTGAGGCCCTGGAACATGTGCCTGTATATCTGCCCATGCTAAAGCAAACTCTATTTGCTCAGGCGACCTAGTATCTGGACTTGGTCCATGAGGTTCGCTTCTATCTCTTTCCCGTATTCTTTGCAAAACCTCCTTAGAATATCCTAGTCGATTTTGTTCACCCATAGTTATGTTTTTAACTTATGAGCTATTGTAGTATCTACTCCTAATGTTTTCAACATATAGTTATGTGCCTGCCATTCTAATGTATCGTCAAGTGAAGTGAGAGATATTTTCTCTTTATACTTCACCTCAAGGGTACGTATTATGAAATGGTCAGCGATGTGAGGATTTTTAGGAAGAAGCGGACCGTGAAAGTAGCAACCAACAGCATTTTTGTATACCACCCCCTCAGTTTTATCTTCTCCATTGTTGCCGTAGCCTTTCACTACTTGGGCAAATGGTCTTACCTTTTCGCTCAGGTGAGTTCTTCCTCCGTGATTTTCAAATCCGACAATGTAGCTATATTTCGTAAGCTCTTTATTGCGCTGTTTTAGTGCTTCCCAGTTTACCTTTCCTACAATATTGCCGATACATCGCTGAGCACCCTTCCCTGGGTGTTTTGAAACCATATCAAAGACACCTATGCCATCAATTCTCGTTCCTTCTGCGGGTTCATAGTATGTGCCCATGAGCTGGGGTGAACCGCAGACAAATAGCCCGGGTTTCCCGCTTTCGATAAGAGTAAGAACATCATCTTTTTTGCTTTTTAAGTCTCTCATAACAATTTCCTGCTGTCTGTCTTGCGCGCCACCGCCAAAAATCATGTCAATCTTTG
>CAZLAJ010000076.1:0-2935 GCA_964557525.1 uncultured Gammaproteobacteria bacterium
CTCGTTAATGGGAAGGGGGGCAGAGAGCACGAATAGCTTATCAGCCTCCGCTCCGCTCCAATCTTTCTTCTCTACAGCATCAAGATTGAGGAAGGGGATGTATATATCAGGGTCTGTTGTTGTCGTGTATGGACCAAACTCATTAGCTAAATCATCTGTACCCGATATGTCTTTCGGTCCGATCGAGAGTATATTTTTCCACACCTCCACTTTATTCGTATTCGTCTCTTCCTGTGCTGTTTGAGGAGCAGGTGTGCTCACATCGGTAGTGAAGGGAAGAGAGTAGCCAAGTGCCCATGCAAGAATAGCCAAAAGCACCAAAAGCGCGCCTACTTTGAGAATGATGGAAATTACCGGTTTACTCATGAGAAATAGACCTATAAAATGATTCCTGTAGTGTATCAAACTATGTGTACAAAAACAATACGCATTGTTATTGCAGAGAGATAAAATACTCTACCTTGCGATGTGAGTATGATCTATTCAAATGATGATTGTCCAAGTTTTGTAGCGAGATCAGCAAAAACTGCTTTCAGCTCTTCAATTTCAAGGGGGAGAAGCATTTTAGGTAAAGTTGTAAAGTACGATGACTTTAATAAATCGCTTGCAAGCAGCACCCTGTCGATCGGCATCTTAAATTTATGTTCCGCACCTGCCAGGAGATCCCATATGGTGTGAGATTTGAGGATGAAATACAAATCCACAAAATCTTTCACTTCGTCTCTTTGATTGACTGTTATTATTTTGTTAACTGCGATATCTTTAAAACTGTCTACAGGAAGCGCGTGATAATGGGCGCCTTTCTCAATTCGATGGTAGGGATAGTAGACAAAATCTAATTTGAGTTCTATTCCATTTGGAAAGGTGAGAAAGTAGATAAACATCGTATGGTTTGTCCGCGCACTATAGGTAAATGAGAGTTCATCTGCCCATCTGGCAATGAGTGAAGAGATCTCTTGAGGGTCGAATTCTGTTTCAGAAAATAGATCAATGTCATCAGATATACGGTGGTGAAGGTAAAAATATGAAAGAGCGGTCCCACCCGTAAAGTAAAATGTGTTTGTTAAAAACGGGTTGTTTGCTATTTTATCGAGAATGAGTTGTTGTTCTCTGGTGAAGTGCTGTATTTGCCCCATATGAGTAATTCTAATAACCGTTTTGTTGTAGGATAGAGGTGGAGCTTGTCCCAGTATTTTTTTACTTCCGCGAGCTTAATCTTCTCCTTATTTCCTGTTCCGTAGTTCAGTTTCCGCTCTAAGATTTTAATACGCCCTTCTTCTGTTCTTTGTAGTTCTTTTTCGTCGTAATCCCAGATATGAGCCATATGTAAATAGTATATCATGCATAAAAACTAAAGAGCATGGTATTTCAATTTATGTTTAACGGAGGGAAAAGTAACTTATGCTTATTGAAGAACTATCCTATGGTGTAAGAATGCCTGTTGAATTACCTGTTGTCTTAAATATAGTCGTTGTACGTCAGTTAATAGGCTAAGTGTCAGTGGAATTCGTATATGGTCAGGCTTATAAGCTACTTTCTTTTTATCCTCTTCACTTAATAAGCTGTACCCGATTCCAATTATTATATTTTTAACTAAGTTTTCTATAGTTTCAGCTTGATCAGGAGGTATATCTTCAATTGGAATGAGGTCGCCCCGGCGTTCGGTCATATAAGAATTTTATTTGAGTGGTGTATAAATATTTGGTTAGTTATTTATTCCCTTATCATGAAGACATTTTTTATATACGTCTAAGATAGGGTAGGAGACAACTGCGGAGTCACTTTCAAGCTTTTTCTCATATTTAGATATCTTTGCACATTCTGTAATTGCGCTATTTTTTTCTGCTGTATTTAGGAATGAAAGGTAGTCCTTGCCAAGAAAGATCATCTGTTGAACTAAGATAAAAGCAAGGACAAGCGCGATGATAATAAGCGCTGGACCTATGATTGATTTGTTATTGTCTCCTTGTGCCATGTCTAGCCGGCATTATACACGTTCTGGAGTATTCTATCAACCTCTTTTATGGTTTTTCTTTTTGAAGAGAGCGAGAGAAAGGCTAACCATAGTAAAAGCAGCAAGCAGTAAGCCTGCATATTCCAGATACTGAGGCCAGAAGAGCATGACAATATCAGAAGAATGAGATGTACTATCAGCTGGTTTCAGCTCCCAACCGTTTGCCCAGTTATTTACCTTTACATGGGTAAGCTTTGGAGAAAGGATAAAGGACAAAAATACAGGGAGAGAATCGTTTTTTTCAAATGCGACCCATCCCGAACTGTATGACTGGTTGAGAATTAGGGTACTGTTCTCTTTATCTTCTACTGATGTGGTGTATGTATAGTAGTTGTTTTTTATGGTCGAAAACGATCTAGTAACCGTTGATTTTTGCGGAATGTATGATCTATTAGTCAATACTGTGTTTTGAATCTGAGCGTAAGGGAGATAGTAGACCGATATGTTAGAAAGAACATTCTTGGCGGGAAGATTTTCGTACGAATTTGAATGGAATGCAAATGTGTACCCAACACCGTAGTCATATCTTGGTGATAAGACGTAATATTCTTTGTCTTGCTTAAGCCGATCCTCAACAAAACTTTGATCTTTGGTTTTATCAAGTATATAGAAGAAGAGTCGTCTTCCCTCGATATTTCGATTGTTGATAGAGATAAGATATCCCTCTTTTTGAGAAAGGAACTGACCGAAATACCCAACGCAGGCAATACCACGATTGGATGATGATATCTCCAGCTCACCATAATCTGCGTATGAGTTTATTGTTCCCAGATTATTGCATCTTTCTACTTGGGAATCAGATGGCTGTACAGTAAGTGAGTTAACCTTTGATAAGGTATATGTTGCGACATGATTGTCGATAGCAAATGTAGTAATGAATGGAGTTTTTGTTACCTCTCCAGATTTTGAAACTACATCCAC
>CAZLAJ010000076.1:3035-4918 GCA_964557525.1 uncultured Gammaproteobacteria bacterium
CTTTTGTATTGGCCATTTAACGACTGAATGCTTTCATCCAACAGAAGGTAGTGGATGTTGTATTTTTCAAGTACGGTCTCAATGGCAGAAAGATCTTCAGATTCAGCTGCATGTTTCATCTCCCAGTAATAGCTCTCACTTGTTGTGCTCCAAACGTCAAATGTGCGAGATACAATCGGCTGTTCGATGCCGTACCATAAGAAGCCGGAGCCGTTATACCCCCAGCTATGAGTAAACCATCCCCAGAATGTATTATCAGGCAGTAGTGCTATACGTCTGTTAGTGTCCTGCTTTTTCATGTATTCCATGAGCGAGAAGTACTCAGTTGGAATTTTTACCTTCATAGTTGAAGAGAAGAACTGACCTCGGAAGGCCGGTGTGGCATACAAGAGAATGAGAAATAACGTAATTACACCGACAATATACACCGTGTAGCGACTCTTAACCCGTTCACTTATAGTATCTAAGGCGCATACGAGCAGATAACTTGCGACGAGAGAGTAAGGAACAATAAACTTTGTAAATGGTGATCGGAATATCTGATTTATAAGGTTGCTGCTTCGTACGATTGCATTGAGTTGTTCAATTCCTGGAGTGGCGTTGAGAAAAACAAATACTAAAAGCGCATATAGTGCAACCATTGAAAAGTGGTGTTTTTTACCTTTAAATAGACCCAGTATCATGAGAGCAGCAAAGAGATAGGGGAGAACGCTGAAAGGAGTAGTAGTAAAGTGTGTATGCCAGTCCTCAAAGAGGTACTTATTATCTTGTTTAAGCAGGTCATTGTAGAATCCCTCTAGTTTTATGAAACTCTGTATCGTACCCTTCTCTCTATTTTGGTAATATACATCGTCTGTTGCGAGCTGATTGATCTTGGCGTTCTTTACTTGTTCATTACCATTCTGTTTGATAAAGTACAGTTGTGGGAAAAGCCAGAACGAGTTAAGAATTATAATTAAGAGAAAAGCAATGAACCCATTCATTAAAACAGACATTTTGCGCTTCTCAATAAACACTCCAAAGCCAACTACTAGAAGAACTAAGTTGTAAACAACAAAAAATGTCTGTACGTAATAGGCAGGTGTAGCTAACAGATTAATGAAGCAAAAGATCATCCACTTATTAAGCGAAGTTCGCTCATGACGAAGTACCTTGAAAAAGATCCACAGTTGCCAAGGAAATAAGGCGAAGAATGCAGCGAAAGCCTCAAATGGAACATAGAACAATTGAATTGTTCCATAATTGAACATGTAAAAGAATGCTCCGATTAAGGACAATATGTATTTCTTTCTCGTAAATCCAGCATCATTAAGGAATGTGAACATACCAACTCCTCCTGTAACGAGCATAAGGCAATGAAACGCATATCTTACGACGTTATTCGGCAGTACAAGTGCTAAGAACCAGACTACTATTGCCCGTATTATGTCAGCTCCATGAGCCATACCGGCAAGAAGTCCAAAGCTCTGATATTCTTCCCATACTGACCAGACTGCTCGTTTAATGGCGAGCGAAGAATACAGTTCAGTTTGAAGACTGTCCCACCCGGCAAGGTATGTGCCAGCGGTGTAGTTAGCAAGAAAGATTGCTCCTACAACACCGAATATAATGGCAATATAGAAATATTTATTTAGCAAGAGTGTCTGAATCCATTTTGTATTCATACTACTTAATGGAATGTATTACTCTTTAGTATAAGCCGGAGTAATTGTCGGATGAACGGAGTTGAGGTTATAGGAGCGTTTATTTTGTGCAATTTTACGGATGTGGGTATATAGAAAGTAGCAAGCCTTTTGGGGTAAAATAGTGATAGCAATTAGTTGTGCGATATTCATTAATATGTCGGATATATGCGGTCTGTATTTATACTTTACTACTGCCTT
>CAZLAJ010000077.1:0-4873 GCA_964557525.1 uncultured Gammaproteobacteria bacterium
AGGTATTGATCAAGATTATACGTCTGACATCGACGATTCTGCGGCATTGTTTAATCAAACCTATCCTGAAAATACAACACGTGATGTAATGAGTGTTTAGAAGGTTGGTAGAAGCGTAGATATTATTTGTATTTATCGTCTCGAGCGGAAGGGGCGGGATTCGAACCCGCGGAGGTTTTTACCCACATACGCTTTCCAGGCGTACGCACTAGACCAACTATGCGACCCTTCCTTTTGGTCAAGTAATTGTACCAGAAGAGATAGGTAATTTCAGGCCTCTCTTCTTACCCCACTCTTACTACTGCATCTGGTATTATTGATATAATAAAGGGTTACCTTATCTGTCTGTATGTTTCCCTTACGTGATTCTACTCCTCGCACAACATTTCCGTACATAAACTATGCAATCATACTATTGAATATTGTTGTGTTTGTCTATCAGCTCTTTCTTCCTAATATGGATCGGTTTATCTACCAGTACGCGTTTATTCCAAAGGAGTTTAATGTTGCTGACCTAAAAAGTTATTTTTATATCTTCACCTCAATGTTTATGCATGGGGGGATTTTTCATCTTGTTTCTAATGTGTGGTTTCTCCATATTTTTGGTGATAATGTTGAGGATGAGATTGGACACATACGTTATCTTATCTTTTACCTCCTTGCGGGGATTGCGGCAACACTCCTCCAGTATGCGTTTATCACCCAAAGCGAGATCCCGATGATTGGTGCATCAGGAGCCATTTCAGGTGTAGCAGGTGCATATTTCTTTTTGTTCAGAAAATCGAAGGTGGTTACCCTCGTTACCTACTTCTTTTGGATATGGGACATAGTTGAGCTGCCGGTATGGTTTTTTCTGGGGTACTGGTTTATCATACAACTCTTTGCAAGTATTGGGTCAGTAGTTGCGTTTAAACTAAATTCTGGGGGAGTTGCATACCTTGCTCATCTAGGAGGCTTTCTCTTTGGGTACGTTGTTGTACGCTTTTTACCTCTCCGGAGACATGGGCAATATGTTCCCCTCTAGAGGGTTGAATAGCCCCCCCTCTTCATAAGAGGAGTGATATAATACTAATGATATGCCGAGGTGGCGGAACTGGCAGACGCGCAGGGCTTAGGACCCTGTGTCCGCAAGGACGTGGGGGTTCAACTCCTCTCCTCGGCACACTTCAAATGACTAAACAACAACAGCGCCTGATCGATAAAGTAGCAGAGATAGTAAAGAATCGGTTAAATGGTGAAAGTACCGGGCATGATTGGTGGCATGTTTACAGAGTCTGGCGGATGGCGCGGCATCTGAATGCGAAAGAAAATGCCAATGGGTATGTAGTAGAGCTCGCTTCCCTTCTCCACGATATTGCTGACTGGAAATTTAACAATCATGATGAGAGTGTGGGTCCCCAGGTTGCAAAAAAGATACTGCAAGAACTGCATATTGAAGAAATGGTTATAGATCAGGTATGCGAAATTGTAGGTACGATTTCCTTCATCGGGTCTGGTGAGAAAAACAGGATGAGATCACTCGAGGGTATGATAGTTCAGGATGCAGATCGTCTGGATGCTATGGGTGCAGTTGGAATTGCCCGTACCTTTGCCTACGGTGGTTATGCTCACCGACAGCTTTATGATCCTTTACTCAAACCATCTCTCCATCAGAATAAGCAGGAATACAAAAATAATACATCGCCTAGCATAAACCATTTTTATGAGAAGCTCCTTCTTCTGAAAGACAGGATGAATACAGCAACAGGACGTATGATCGCAGAAAGTCGACATGCATTTATGGAACAATACCTTAATCAATTTTATGCAGAATGGGATGGAATGAGATAAAATATAATCGTATGAAGCATCAATCACATTCAAGCAAGATGGAGAAGCATAAAAAAAGGAGAAATCATCCTGTTGGGCCTGATATGAGTAGGAAAATATTGGGTATTCTCCTCATGATTACTCTGTTAATTGCAGCCATACTCTACGTTTCTCTACAGAACAGAGACAGAGTGCTGAATACGCGAGATTCATCGCCCTCACCGAGCCAAATTACGAACAATCAATACATCTCTTCAACTCCTGAGGTCTCTCAGATAGTTCGAGAGACAGTTGCAGTCGCGCCTACGGGACTTAGTACATACGATGCTCCCCTCTCCCCCACTCTTCCCTACTACGGCCAGTCTACTAGTGGGTCTTGTCTTAAGCAGAGCGATTGTACTGTTACCGGATGCAGTTCCGAGATCTGTCAGTCAAAGAAAGAAGAGACACGTCTCTCTGTCTGTATCTTCCGCGAGGACACCCCTCAGAGTATGGGATACCTCTGCGGGTGTGTAAACCAGAGATGTAGTTGGTCAAAGTAACCATCGTTGCATTTTTATTACTCGTCGTTTAATATGACTTTATGACAGTTCATGAAGCAGTCCTCCGTTTTCTTGAATACTGCGAACTCGACCGCAATCTTTCTGTAAAGACCGTCAGAATGTATGGCTACTACCTTCAGTTTTTTGAAGACTGGTTGAGTACAAGAATACATAATGCGTCAGACGAGGTTAAAAAAGAGGTGACCGTTGAGGAAATTACTGAGGATATTGTTCGGGACTTCCGTCTCTATTTGTCACATGAATATAAAAATCCTCATAAGGGGGATCTGAAAAGACAGACCCAAAACTACTTTCTCGTTGCGTTACGGTCTTTTTTCAGATTCCTCATTAAAAAGAAAGTCCGCGTCATCACTCCAGAAGTGATCGAGCTTGGTAAACAGAAAGACCGGGCTATTAAGTTTCTTTCACCGGAAGATCTCGAACGGTTGTTTGCAGCGGTCGAGCTTACGGATGAGATGGGGTTTCGCAACCGCGCTATACTCGAGGTGCTCTTCTCAACCGGGCTTCGTGTCTCGGAACTTGTTGCGCTCAATCGTGATCAGATTAACACTGAGACCGGAGAGTTTGGGGTCATTGGTAAAGGAGGAAAGGCACGAGTTGTATTTTTATCCCACCGCGCAACTTCCTGGATTCAGAAATATCTCTCTATGCGGTCAGATCCCTATCGTCCCCTCTTCATCCGCTACTTTGGACCTCAGATAAAGGAAGAGGGTTTGACAGATAATAAGCTGAGATTGTCGGTTCGGTCGGTGGAGCGAATGATAGATAAGTATAGAAAAGTAGCAGGTATTACAGTCCGCATAGGACCCCATGTATTAAGACATTCATATGCAACTGATTTGTTAACTCATGGAGCAGACCTCAGATCAGTACAGGAGATGTTAGGACATAAAAATATCTCTACTACTCAGATATATACACACGTCACAAATGTACGACTGAAAGAGATACATGAAAAGTTCCACTCGGGTAATAAGTAAGATATGAGGCAACTCTTTTTGACATTACGGCACTTGAAGAAGAATCATCGTGCGGAATGCATACTTGCAGCCGTAATCTTCACCTTCATTTTCGTTATAAGCGGCATTGTAATTCATCGGTATTACTATGGCGGATCTCACTACTATGATCTGGGAATAATGAATCAGGTAGTTTATAACACTTCTCGGGGGAGGTTTCTTGAAATGACTAATCCCGAGTTTAATGAGAATATGTCACGGTTTGCGATCCATTTCGATCCTATTCTTGCATTTTTTGCCCCATTCTACCTTGTCTTTGTATCACCGGTAATTCTCCTCGTCGGTCAGACTGTTATCGTCTCTTTGGGTGCAGTTGCTGTTTACTTGCTCGCCCTTTTTTACACAAAACGAAAAAAGCATGGACTCGTGTTTGCATTGTTGTATCTCGCCTATTTTCCTATCCAACGGTCCCTTCTATTTGATTTTCATGCTGTGACGCTAGCGATTCCACTGCTGCTTTTTTCCATATATTTTGCATTGATAAAGCGGAGATCTGTCTCATTGTTATTCATTATCCTTGCACTGTTAACGAAAGAACATGTCGGACTGGTAACATCGTTGCTTGGCCTTTACTTTTTCTTTGTTAAACGGGAGTATCGTTTTGGATTCGTCATCTTCATACTCAGCGTATTTTTTTTCATTACCACTTTCTTTTATGTAATTCCAACATTCCGCACCGAGAGTCATTTTGCGCTCAAGTATGTGACCCATAATGAGGGTTCTGTGCAGGTGAGCAGCATTATCACGAACCCTTATGCGTTCGTTACTTCAATGGTTTCGGGTGAGAGAGGAAGATATCTCATTACACTTCTTGGTCCGCAGCTCATGTTTATCGCGCTTGCTCCGCTTGAGTTTATCCCAGCTGCCGCTGAACTGGGAATAAATTTGATAAGCTCAAATCAGAATATGCGTAGTTACTACTTCCACTACAACTCTCTCATCGTTGTCTTTGTCATGTGGAGTATGATTGTCGGATTTACGAGGTTTTCATACTATGTAAAAAAAGAAGAAGATCGTACTCTGTATTTTATGCTCTTTGGTGCACTGCTTCTTGTCCAGTTCTACTATGCATCTCCATTTCCGTCTGGTCTGGTACGTGATCGCTACTCACCCCCAGTAATGTCTGAGCAGAAGAGGAAGAGTATAGACATCTGGGTTGATACACTGAACCAGGATGAGATTAAGGTGGCAGCCACGCCTCACCTTGCCCCGTTTTTTACTACCCGCCGGTATTATGTAAATTTTCTCTTTGATCCAGCATATTCTGATATGGGAACCTCAGACAGTGATATAATTGGAAAGCTGGAGAAGTATGAACGTGCTGAGTATGTCATCATCGATGACAATGAGATTCATTTTGAAAATCCAGATGATATGACATACCGCTACTACCTTCACCTGCAGATGAACGTGAAGTATGAGCGAATTTATGATGAGAATGGCATTGAGGTGTATAAGAAGGTATCGGCATCATAAAAAACC
>CAZLAJ010000078.1:0-4805 GCA_964557525.1 uncultured Gammaproteobacteria bacterium
GAGAAGATAATGAAATAAGTATCCCCAGGCGGAATTGAACCACCATTTATCCCTTAGGACGGGACTGTTCTATCCGTTGAACTATGGGGACTTTCTCAATTATACCAGCTCTCGTTTTCGGATATAGTATGGAGCGCTTTATGGTGTCCCAGTGAGGGGAGCGAAGCGAACAGCTCCTCCGTTATTGTAGATAAGCTTAACCTGAGCTGCTGAGAGGTTGTAGTTGTAGACTCTAACATCATCGATAATGCCATCAAAGGTACGCGTTGTTTCGAAGCCATTTCTCCCAATCTCAACACTGATATTATTAGTTGAGATTGATCCGGTAACTGAGCTTGTTTCTTTGTCGAGTTTGCCGTCGATATATATCTGTTTTTTACCTGCGGTTGCATTGTAGACTGCAGTGATATGATGCCACTGTCCATCAGATGCGATGTCTGTATTGCTTTGAGTGTCGACTTCTGACAATCCGTTTGTTGAGAAGTTTGGTTTTGTGCCGGTTGCTCCGCTTATGGTGAGCCTCCATGCATTGTCACCTTTTGTGATAATGGGGGACCAGATGGTGGGAACAGACTCAGCCTTTACCCAAGCTGATATGCTCATTGATCCCGTAAGATCGAAGTTATTCTCATTTGCTACAGAAATGTAGTTGTTGTTCGAATACTCGAGATCGGTTCCGGAGTTTATCTTTCCATCTACCCAGGCTGGCGAGTTCACAAGGGAACCAGTATTGGAATTGCCACTTGAATCATTTGCGGTTGAACCTGATCTTTCGTCGAACTTCCACCAGCCGATAGGACCCCCTCGATTATAGTCCCAGGCAACTTGAGCTGGTGTGCGCGCATAATTATACGCACGGACCTGATCCATTTTCCCATTAAAGTATCCATATCCACCCGCATCACCGAGCGCGCCGATTCTAAACTCAGTCCCTCCATTATATATGGTGGTAGGGCAGCTTGAGGTGTCTCGGTATTTTTCGATTCCATTAATGTAAAGAATGACAGTTCCCGCATTATAGGTGAGCGTAAGATGTTGCCATAGGTTTGATGAGATGAGTCCTGTAGGAGTTGCAAGCCAGCAACCGCCGTTAAATATATCACCGTCGTTATCAATACCAATGTAAGCCTCGCCGTTTGCATCCATTCCCAGTAGGTATGAATCGCTCGCAGCATCATGATTCCACTTACTTAAGATATAACTTTCTACCATCGAAGTGGGATTTATCCATGCCTGAATTGTCATAGCGGTGGAGAAGTCAAGTGATGAGTGATCTGCAACGGTAACAGCCCCTACACTGCTATTAGTGATAGCGGCGCTCCCGTACTTACCAGGACCTCTTATCGGTCCACCACTACCGCTCCATGTTCCTGTGTTGCCGGTGCCGCTTGTATCGATGGCGGAGGTTCCGCTTGACTCTTCAAAGTTCCACTCTCCAACCGGAGCAGGGTTCTGTCCTGCTGCACAGTTCCCTTCGGCATTTCCGGGCGGGCAGTATTCCCGTTGTGCGGCAAATGTTGCATTTCCACTCGTATCGGTTCCGCTGGCTCCAAGAACCATAGATTTGGCTTGATTGTACTCAAGCTTTACATCCTCGGCATTTAGCGCAGCTCTATAGATCTTAACCTCATCAATATCTCCGAGCCACTCATCGGTTCCATCTGTCTCATTCGCATCGCCTATGATTAGTTTACCGGTGTTTGACATATCATCAGTAACTGCGAGTGATGTATTAGATGCTATCTCACGTCCGTCAACATAGAGCCTGAGCGAGCTGGTTCCCTGTTTGACGCAGACTGCATGATGCCAGGATGTGTCATCGTAGTTTTTTGATAGGTTTCCTCCGATTGTTTCTTCTGGAAAGCTTGCCGCACCATCACCGATTCCACATACAATATCACCGTCAGAGTCCATGTATAGGGTGTAGCCATCGTTGCCAGAGTGTTTATCTATGAGATACTCGGCATTTGAGATCGTGCCCCCTCTGTTAAACCACGCACTGAGGGTAAAATCATTTGACCCACTTGAAAAGTCAAAGTCATCGTCATCACTACGTGTAGCTCGTGTATTATTTGCTCCATGATAGGCTTTACCAAATTTACCTGATTGGGTATATCCGCCGGTGGTCGTTGAGTAGGTGAGATCGTTCCCATTTGGTGTTGAGTCGCAAAAATCATTTGCTCCGCCACTGCAGGTATTTAAGGCCCCCTCATTAAATTTGTAATGGCTTACCGGACTTGCCACCGGTGTCCCCACTATGGGATGTCCGGCGTTCATATCCTCAACGATCTGTTTTTGGTTACGGGCATAGTTATATATTTTCACATCATCAATATTCCCGTTCCAGTACTCTACATCGTTCGTGAAGCTGCCGATTTTTAAATTATTCGAAGTATCAGAACCGACCGTACCTGAAAAAGCGTTGTTTGTATTATAAACAACCTCAACCCCGTTTACGTAGAGGTGAACTTTTCTATCTCCGGTATTATCGTATGTCATGCCGATGTGTGTCCAAGTATCGAGGTTTAGTGGGTAGAGCGTAGAGCTCGCTCTGCTTATCGCATTATTTTCGATGTTGGCTTCAATCTGATAGTCGGTTGAGTTAGATCTCCAGAGCGCAAGGTGCCACTTAAAATCAGCGTTATTGCTTCTACCGATAATGACTGTTCGCTTATCGTCTATGGTTGGTCTCCCGCGAGGATATACCCATGCTTCTGCGGTAAACGCTTTTGAGTAGAGGTTTTGATAGACTGTTTGATTGCCAATACTTACATTTTGGGTTGAACCATTGAACTGAAGGGATTTTCCATACTTTCCAGCCGTCCATTGGGGGCTGAATGCTGCAGTGCCATTGTTGCCGTTTCCTGATGAATCAGACACGGTAGAGCCTGATCCATCATCCATCTTCCACCATCCGATTGGTCCAGGTGCCCAGTTGTAGAGTTGGTTGACTTCAGCAGGTGAAAGGGTTCGGTTGTAGATACGCGTTTCATCGATTAATCCACTCCATGGAATATTCCACCCATCAGGAGCGTTTCCTATTCCTAGTGCGGTTACATTGTCCTGTATTGTCGTGCCGCTCGCTGGGGTAGTCCCAGCTACGGCGCCATTTATATAAAAGACTATTTTAGTACCATCATACGTGCCAACGAGATGGGTCCACTTTGTGGTGCTTGGCGTGCCAGTAGATATACTACAAGGACTACAGTTATTTGTCCTAATAAAGAAACGCCATTGACCGGAAACAATGTCCAGTACATATGCTTCGAACCCATTTGTCCCCCCTTTTCTAATGATCGCTGGGTTCCCGGTAGTACTTGAAGGTTTTACCCAGGTTGATATTGTAAAATTATTAGCAGGCCGTAGCATGCTATTGTCACCTACAGTTGCTTTATCATCAGAACCATCAAAGGTACAGCCTGTCCCAAATTGTCCCGGTGTAGTACAATCCATACCTGAGGCGTTGGCACCATAGTTTGTAGTGAGATCAAAAGCATTTCCTGATGCATCTCTTAAAGTTTGACTATTCCCTGATACATTTTCATCCATTTTCCAATACCCTACAAGACCATTTGAGAGTATTGATGTGTCCCTAACACCCATGACTGCTGAGGAACCTTTTGAGGCTGCAGCTGCATTTGAGTTGTAGTCAAGAAGTATCTGTTTTGCCGAGCGGGCATATCGGTATACCTTTATCTCATCAATTGATCCATTCATATACCTTCCGTTATATGACCAGCTGGCTCTTAAGACGGTATTTGCTATGATGCTGCCAGATTGACTTCGTGAGTTTTCGAGCTTGCCGTTAAGGTAGAGCCGCATTTCGGAACCGTTGTAGGTCGCTGCAACATGATACCAGCGGTTTGCATTCAGATGTGTAATTCCGTCGAGTTTTACCTGTCCTCCAGCAAACATGAGGACAAACTGAAGTTGATCATTAGAGATTCCTGATCCATCACCGAGTCGTAGTAGTGCGCCATTAACAGAGCTGCTATCCTCTTCACCAATAATGGAAGAGATGTAGGGAGAGTTTGTCTGAAATGCGTTCACTCGAATCCATGCAGTGAAGGTGAGCGATGATCCGCTGAGGTTATAGTTGCCCGATGTTGTTGCATAGTTGCTTGAACCGTCAAATTTGAGGCATCCGCCTGAAATACACATGTTTTCCTGCTGCCATGTTGGAGTATTTGCCAGAGTAGCATCTATGTTATTAGCCGTACTGTCTTGCGCTGTTGCACCAATATTGTCATCAAATCTCCAGTAGACATCTGGAGCCTGTCCTTTCTCTTCTACTGCCCGGTCTGTTAAGGATGGGTCTCCTCCGCTTGGCGTAAGAGCGGTTACACCAGATACATTTTGGCTTGCCGAACTGGCGGAAGGGTTGCCGTAATAGACGTATGCATAGTTGGTGCCGTTAATGATAGAAGGAAACACCACTTCATACGTTGTTGCTGCGTTATTACAAGTGCCTGTCATCTGGTATCTTAATGATTTTCCGTTTACATCGGTATAGCGGACATCATCACAATCAGCCTGCATAATTCCAGCACTGATGAGTGTGGCGGTGTTTAAGCTGAATGTAACTGCCCGGTCACCTGAAATATTTGCGTTGTGAGTGAATGAAAATCGTTGACGGTATGCATACGCGTCATCATACCATGCAGCAGTTTGCCCTCTCTGGGCGAGAAAGAAAGAGACTGGTCCAAGAAAGATGAAGAGGGTGATGGTTGATACAGTGATCCTTCGTATGTTTCTCTTCTGTTTTTTAAATAGTAGAGGGATATGCATATTAAAGCGCTATGAGC
>CAZLAJ010000079.1:0-4710 GCA_964557525.1 uncultured Gammaproteobacteria bacterium
GATTGTTAAAGATATCGAGACCCATTACTTCTTTCCACAGGATATTGAATGGGCAATCGAAAATGACCGCGTATTTATCGTCCAGTCCCGGCCGATTACTACCATTAAAGATGAACAGACAACAGGTGCAATAGGCGCCGGAGCATCTCAGAGCGAGCACAAACTGCTGGTAACCGGCTCACCCGCATCACCTGGTATCGGAGTTGGTCCCGTGAAAGTGATTCATTCTCCAAGAGAGATCGACAAGATTGTGAAGGGTGATGTACTGGTTGCACCGCAAACAAACCCTGACTATGTACCAGCGATGAAAAAGGCGGCAGCTATCGTCACTGAAAAAGGCGGACGGACATCACATGCAGCGATTGTTTCCCGTGAACTGGGCATACCTGCAGTAGTTGGGGCTGAAAAGGCCACATCAATACTGAAAACGGAACATGTTGTATCTGTTAATGGACAAACTGGAGAAGTATTTAAGGGCAGTATTCTTTCAAAATCTGACCTGAAAAAACATGAAATACATGAAAAACATCCTGCACTAAAGACAGTGACCCATGTATATGTAAATCTCGCGGAGTACGAACAGGCTGAAAAAGTATCAAAGCTTGATGTAGATGGGATCGGTCTTCTGCGTGCTGAGTTCATGATCGCTGAGATCGGCATTCATCCTAAAGAGTTTATTAAAGAAGGAAAAAGCCATCTGTTTGTTCGGAGACTTGCCCGGGATATTCTTAAGTTTGTAGAACCGTTCTCTCCCCGCCCAGTCGTATACAGGGCAACTGATTTTAAGACAAACGAGTACCGACATCTTGTAGGGGGGAAAAACTACGAACCAAAAGAAGAAAATCCAATGCTTGGTTTCCGAGGCGCCTCAAGATATATCGCATGGCCGGACGTATTCCGGCTCGAGCTTGAAGCAATTCAACACATCTGGAGCGAAGGGTACAAGAACCTTCACCTTATGATTCCATTTGTACGGACTCCATGGGAACTTATTAAGATTCGCGGGATTATCGAGGAGTTCGGATTATTCCAAAATCCTGAATTTAAACTCTGGATGATGGTAGAGGTGCCGGCAAGCGCTCTGATGCTTGAGGAGTTTATCAAGGTCGGAATTGACGGTGTCTCAATCGGAACCAATGATCTGACCATGATGCTGCTTGGAGTAGACAGAGACAATGCGGAGATCAACTATATCTATGATGAGCGTAATCCGGTCGTCATCAACACTCTTGAATATATCGTTCAGACTTGCCGAGAGAACGGAATAACCTGTTCGATCTGTGGACAGGCTGCTTCAGACTATCCGGAAATAGTCGAGCGGCTGGTTGCAGCTGGCATTACGAGTGTTTCAATTAATCCCGATGCCGTAGACCGCACCCGTGCGCTTATCCATCAGATTGAAAAGAAACATTACAAACGTTGATGCGTCTGTATATTTCCAGCTAGTTCTATATGGCAGTCATCAAAAGCATTCTTGCATACGAAATTATTGATTCGCGCGGCTATCCCACTATTGAGGGAAGGCTTACGCTCGATAATGGGTATCAAGTAGTAACGTCCATCCCATCGGGCACCTCTATTGGAAAATATGAAGCAGTGGATCTAAAGGATAATGATCCGACGCGGTTTGATGGCCAGGGAGTAACCCGTGCCGTCAGCTACATCAATGAGTTGATCGCGCCTAAACTGGTTGGCATCTCACCATTAAAGCAGCTGGAAGTTGACGACTGGCTCAACCGCGCAGACGGCACAGTGAACAAGTCGCAGCTGGGTGCTAATGTACTTCTTACCATCTCACAGCTGTGCGTCCTTGCAGGAGCTGTGGTAAGCGGGCTTCCGCCATATCTGTATGTGAATAAGCTGTATGAGGCTGCTACGAAGAATACGATCGCCATAGAGCGCATACCAAGCCCCATATTCAATATCATAAACGGAGGGAAGCACGCCTCAAATAGTCTCGACTTTCAAGAATTTCAGATCATACTCTCCTCGTCGATGTCATACAGTCAGGCTCTAAGATTAGGAGTAGAGATGTACCACGAGCTGAAACGGGTGCTGCAGTACCGAAACGCAAGCGTCTCTCTTGGCGATGAGGGTGGATATACCCCAAACTTCGCGACCAATATTGATGCAATGGAAGCATTAAGGGAAACGATTATGAGGAAGAATCTGAAAATCGGGCTGGACATCTTTTTTGGCCTCGATATTACCGCCTCTTCTTTCTATCATAACGGTAAGTATCAGATACGGGATAAACAAAACCCATTAAAGCCCAATGAGTTTATGGACTTCATCTCTTCAATTATTGAAAATTATTCTCTCCTCATTCTTGAAGACCCACTCCATGAGGATGACTGGGAGGGATGGAAGACTTTAAATACAAAAATCTCAAAAGATATCTATCTTGCCGGGGATGATTTAATTACGGCGAATAAGCTCAGGATGGAGCGCGCGATAAAAGAGCAGGCATGTACCACAGTAGTTATTAAACCAAACCAAATCGGAACGGTGACGGAGGTGCTACAGATAGTAGATATTGCCCGGAAGAATGGTCTCAACTGCATTATCTCTCAGCGTGCAGGCGAGACGAATGACAGCTTTATTGCAGATCTTGCGGTTGGTGTTCAGTCTGACTTCGTTAAGTTCGGAGCACCTTCTCGAGGTGAGCGAGTGTCAAAGTATAACAGGCTCTGGCAGATAGAGCGAGAGGGATTGAGAAAAGCATAATATTCAGGTAATATTCTTCTTGTATGATAGGTAAATTAAAAGGAACCCTCGTAGAGCGTGAAGCAGCTACAGGTCTTATCGAAACTCAATCAGGCGTGTTTTACCAAGTCTACCTCACACCACAGTATCTCAGTGCGCTTCTTCCTCTCGACGTGGAAATATATACCTATCTACAGGTGCGAGAAGATGCTCTTATCCTCTTTGGATTTGAGACAAAAAGTCAAAAAGATCTCTTTACCCTTCTCCTTACCGTGCCTGGAGTAGGTCCGAAAACAGCCTTTTCGGTAATCTCCCTGTCCCCTCCTGATGAACTGTTTACTGCAGTACGAGAAAACAGACCTGAATACTTTAAAAAGATTCCAGGCTTGGGTCAAAAAACAGCATTGAAGATAATTCTTGAGCTCTCTGGTAAGCTAGACACTGAACTGCAGAAACAGACGCTCCCTCTTTCTTCCGATGATACGACGGTGCTCGACGCGCTCACCAGCCTCGGTTTTAAGACGAGTGAGGCGCGACCGGTTGTGAATGATCTGGATCACTCTCTTTCACTAGAAGAAAAAATTACCACAGCGATAAAACTCCTCACCGTGAAAAAGTAGCAAAAAGGGTGGGATATAATAGACATATGGCAGACACCAATACTATTGACCCAAATTTGAGGCCAAAAAACCTACAAACATATATAGGACAACAGAATGTACGGAAAACTCTTTCTGTATTTATCGAAGCAGTCAAAAACAGAGGCGAAGCATCGGAACACATCCTATTTTACGGGCCACCTGGTATTGGAAAGACGACCCTTGCTCATATTATTGCAAATGAGCTTACTGGTGATATTAAAATTACATCAGGTACCGCACTCTCAAAAAGCGGCGACCTTGCCGCGATTCTAACCAATCTCCAAGATAGAGATGTTCTGTTTATCGACGAGATACATAGATTACCCAAAAACATCGAGGAAATGCTCTATCCGGTGATGGAAGAGTACTCACTTGATATCGTAATTGGCAAAGGGCCGTCTGCACGCACGGTACGGCTCCCCGTACCGAAGATAACCATTGTGGCAGCAACTACACGGCTTGCTCTCCTGTCTGCTCCTATGCGGGACCGGTTTGGTTTACTCCTCAGGCTTGATTACTACACAGATAGTGAGATGGAAGAAATTGTAAACCGCTCTTCTCAGCTGATGAGCGTTCCGTTAACTAAACAGTCCATTAAAGAGATTGCCAAGCGCTCACGCCGCACACCTCGTATTGCAAACCGCATCTTAAAGCGTGTCCGTGATACGGTTGAGGTGGAAAAACTGAAGGAAGTCGATGATACTACACTCCATAAACTCTTTAAGATACTGGAGATTGATGAGAAAGGGCTTACTAAAATGGATCAGTCATACATTCATGCCATAGGGGTAAAGTTCCATAACCAACCCGTAGGTGTAAACACACTCTCTTCAACTCTAGGAGAAGATATTCAGACGATCGAGGAATATATTGAACCGTACCTGCTGCAGATTGGATACATTAAAAAGACCTCAAGAGGACGTGTTCTCACCCCGCAGGCACTCGCCTATCTCAAACTCCCAACTGATTCAGGTGTACAGCAGGACCCCCTCTTGATATAATTGAGGAGCAAAAAGCCGGGGTGGTGGAATGGCAGACACGCAGGACTTAAAATCCTGTGATCGCAAGGTCGTGAGGGTTCGACTCCCTCCCTCGGCACTCTGCCACCTTAGCTCAGCGGTAGAGCAGCTGTTTTGTAAACAGCAGGTCGTCGGTTCGAATCCGACAGGCGGCTCACTTCTCAGGCCTCGTAGCTCAATTGGATAGAGCAACTCCCTTCTAAGGAGTAGGTTCGCCGTTCGATTCGGCGCGAGGTCACAAAAATTTGATATAATGATGTGTTTTATGCCGGGTAGCATATAGGGCGAGTGGCGGAATTGGTATACGCGTACGCTTGAGGTGCGTATGGAGAAATCCGTGGAGG
>CAZLAJ010000080.1:0-4708 GCA_964557525.1 uncultured Gammaproteobacteria bacterium
GTGCCGTGATTATGATCTACCTTGCCACATCAGCACATCTGAGCATTTCATTTAGCCAGATCGCTATTTTTACCATTCTCATACTCATCGGCTTTATCGCAGTCTACAGCCTGTGGTTTACGATTAGCGCTATTACGATTTGGTACAGTAAACTCTCTAATTTGACAGATCTCCTCTTCGAAGTAACAAATACTATCCGCTACCCCAGAGATGTGTTTTTTGAGCTGAATATACTGTTTGGTCTTTTTCTCATTCCTCTCACATTTTTTGTAGTTCCCCCTACAGAAGCATTGCTTGGGAGAAACTACTATCAAGGAGCGATCATTCTTGTCATAACTGCGGTCATTCTTACCATCATCTCCCGTTCCTTCTGGAGGTATGCACTACGATCATACACGAGTGTAAATAGCTGAATCACATACTGTGAAGTATCCGTATCCTCTCATCTATTGGCGGGTGTGTGCTGAAGAGGTTTGAAATGAATGATCGTGCCCCACGCTGCGAAAACGGATTTGAGATAAAAAGATGGGCAGTTGATGAGGATGCAGTTTTCATCGGCCGGTTCTGATTCCCAATCTTTGCAAGTGCTGATGCAAGTGCGTCAGGGTTTCGGGAGATGAGTGCTCCGGTTGCGTCTGCAAGAAACTCCCGTTTGCGTGATATTGCAAGCTGGATAAGAGTAGCAACAAGCGGCGCAAGAAGAAGTGAGATGATAAAGACAGCTAAAAATACTGGACTCTTTGATCCTCTCTCATCATCGTCTCCGCCTCTAAACCACATGCTGCGCATGACCCCATCTGCTACAAACGCGATAGTGCCGACAAGCACTGTGACGACTGAGGCTAACAGAATATCGTAGTTTTTAACATGAGAAAGTTCATGAGCAATCACCCCCTCAATCTCAGACCTGCTCAAACTGCTGAGCAGACCAGTTGTTGCGCACACTACCGCATGTTTCGGGTCGCGTCCAGTTGCAAACGCGTTCATCGCAGTGTCGTTCACAACGTACAGCTTAGGCATCGGCAGTCCAGCCGCAATGGTCATATTCTCTGTTACTGTGTAATAGTCAAAAAACTCTTCTTTACTCGCTGGCCGGGCGCCTGTCATCGCAAGCACTGCTTTGTCGGAATAGAAATAGCTGAAAAAACCAGACAGCGCCGAGATTGCTATACCGATGATAAAGAAGGTGTTTGGATCGCCAAAATACTGGCCAATCAAATAAAACAGGCCAGTAAATAAGAATATAAATACTCCGATAATAAGGTATGACTTAAGCTTGTTTTTCGCGATTTCTGAGTAGATGGTCATATTAGATTAATGTGCTACTTCTACACACTTATAAAAAGTGTGTAGTCTGTTGCGTATCAAAACTTGACCTCAACATTTTTCCGTTCTTCTTCTTTTGCCTCGAAGAACTCAAACGGCTTGAAAGCAAACATCTGTGCGACAAAGTTGCTCGGAAACATCTGCAGCTTTGCGTTATAGTCCATAACATTTGAGTTATAGAACTGTCTGGAATATGCCACCTTATCCTCAGTATCTTCCAGCTGGCGCTGAAGATCCTGAAAATTAGTATTTGCCTGAAGCTGTGGATACGCCTCTGCAACAGCAAATAAGCTTTTTAAGGCTCCAGTCAACATGTTGTCTCCCTCTGCCATCTCCCGCGGAGTTTGTGCAGACATAAGTGCAGAACGGGCTTTTGTTACATTCTCAAAAACCTCTTTCTCATGTTTTGCATAGCCTTTAACCGTCTCAACCAGGTTCGGAATAAGATCCGCCCTCCGCTTTAGCTGCACATCAATCCCAGAAAGCGCCTCCTGTATTCTTGTTTTCAGAACTACAAGCGAGTTGTAGGTCGCAACAAAGTACACGGCAACAAGAACACCGACACCAATCAGAATATATAATGGATTCATAGTTACACTCCCCTTTCTAATAATTAGTAATTACGCATGCCAAAGATATTATTTTCCCTCAATCCACTTCTTAAAACTATTATACCCCATCGTATTGACGATTGAGTCTGCGGCGCACCAGCCCCGCCTCGCTACTGAAACACCAAAGCTCATCAACTCCATCTGTTCTGCCACATGGGCATCTGTGTTAATAATGTATTTCAGACCGCATGAGAGTCCCTCCCTAACCAAAACATCAGGCAGATCGAGTCGGGACGGTGATGAGTTTATCTCCACCGCAATATTATGTCCCATGCAGTAGTCGAAGACTTTGTTCCACTCAAGCTCAAACCCCTCCCGCTTATTAATCAATCTTCCTGTCGGATGCCCGAGCACCTTTACTTTCGGATGCGAGAGTGCTTTCATTACCCGTTGTGTCATATCTTCTCTAGAGAGTGTAAATGCGCTATGGACTGAGACAATCAAATAGTCAACATAGTCAAATGCCTGTAATGGTAGCGCGAGTTCTCCCGAGGGAAGAATGTCTACTTCAAGTCCAACAAAAGGATACACACTCAGTTTGTTATTCTTGCGTATCTGCTCTATGTATCGATGCCGGTCTTTCATAATACTAACAATCTCATCTGCTGTAAGGCCACTTGTCTTTGGGTTGTGGTCTGCAAATCCAATATATTTATATCCCAGCTTGGCTGCTGACTCAAGCATCTCTTCATAGGTATTTGCTCCCAAATCATGTGACGGTTTCAGATCATATGAAGAGTGTGTATGCAGATCCCCTTTTATCTCCTTCAGTTCGACGAGTTGAGGCAGCTGGTTCTTTTTCGCATACTCTATTTCATTCGTCCCTTCCCGCAGTTCAGGCGGAATATATGCAAGACCGAGGTAGCCGTAAAACTTCTCTTCGCTATCAAATAGCATAATATCATCTTTTCCACGGGCTTTTTCTTTTCCTTCTGAGGTGTCAACAATACCATATTCAGAAAGAGATAACTGCTTCTTCATCGCATACTCTCTCAGCTTTATGTTATGTGCCTTACTGCCGGTAAAATATTGCAGCATCGAACCATAGCTCTCTCCATCCTGCACCCGCAGATCAACCCGCACTCCTGAACCGATGAGTACCGACGCCTTCTTATCACCTATATTGTCAATATGATCCGTGCCTGAATACTGAATAAAGTGCTGAAGAATGGATGTAGTATCCTTCTCTTCAGCTTCAACGGCGATATCAATGTCGCCAATGGTGTTTACCTGTCTTCTTAATGAACCAAGCGCATCTGCCCGCTTCACTCCGGGATGTTTCTTAAGGTAGCTAATGATCTCGGCTGCCAGGCCTGCTGCAATCGGAAGAGGCATTCTCCGCTGCTTTCCTGCCTGCTTCTGATACCGCGCAATTGCATCCACAATATCCTGCTGAGATTTTTCACCAAAACTCTCCATAGTAGCTATACGGTCTGCAGTTGCTGCAGACTGAAGATCTTGAAAAATAGTTTCTTCATTGAAAAGCTTCAACTGAGTAACCAGTTTATATGCTTTCTTTGGCCCAATACCCGGAACACGCATAAGGATGAAGACCGTAGATGGGATTCCCTCCAGTATTGAATCAAAATGTTTAGACCTACCGGTCCTAAAATACTCATCAAGATTTGATGTGAGCGACTTGCCGAATGTGGGGACCTCGTCAAGTTTGCCGTCCTCCCATATATGACGAAGCTCTCTTGAAAGATGTTCAATCGTATCTGCCGCACGTTCATATGCAATGATCTTAAATCTGCTCTTTTCAGGATCCTTTAAAAGGTACGCAGCGGCGATTGTTCGAAGGTATTCACTCACCTCCCGGTTGGAGAATATGTTGCCGTTCTTCTCTTGTGTCACACTCATATTATATCCTCTCTTTCACAATTGAGGCAAGAGTAAAGTTGAGGCTGTTAGATAAAGCTAAATAGCTTGTAAACACGAATCTGTCTGGTAGAATATTATAAGATAGAAACACCTATGGACAGCCAAACGATAAACTATAAAATGCTCGTTTCTGACAAGCTCAAAAAAGAGCTTGATAACTTTCTCCTCGGCCTTACTATATCTATATTTCTGCTTACCGGCACACTCTACTTCTTCCAATAGAGATACCAGTCATATGCAACATCCTATCCAAAAAAGAGTGTTTCAACAGAAAAGACATCCAAGCAGCGTGCATACATTGTTAAAGCAGGTGACTCGCTTGCTGCAGTTGCAGTCGCAACGTACGGGGATGATAAGATGGCAAATGAAATTTTGAAGCTTAATAGCAGTAAAATTACTGACCCTAACAATCTAGAGGTGGGACAGATTCTTCTCCTGCCCACTGTTACTCAACAGCCAACCGCCGCTACAACTCCCGCAGACGAACAGCATCAGTATGAACAAGATACTGGTGATATCAGTGCCGTCCAGACAAAACAGGTTACTATTAAGACAAATAAATATACGGTGAAAGATGGCGATGGCATCTGGCAGATTGCAGAACAGGCATACGGAGACGGCCAGATGTGGACAAAAATAGCTGAGAAAAACCAGCTTCAGGAACCATACAATCTGCAGGTGGGAAAAGTGCTCACAATCCCACGATAAGCATTCCGTTCACCACACTCTATCTCTTTGATATACTTCTTACATCAAGCGGGATTAGTTAAGCGGTTTAATGCTACCTTCCCAAGGTAGAGAGACGGGTTCGACTCCCGTATCCCGCTCCAGAAGTAGTAGCGTATCAAAATTGTCACCTAGCGATTAAAAATAGCTTGGTATATCAACCT
>CAZLAJ010000081.1:0-4630 GCA_964557525.1 uncultured Gammaproteobacteria bacterium
GATTGCAAGGGAGTTGAGTGATACAAATTCCTCGCCAACCGACAAGGGCGATAAAGGGATAGAACAGCTTGAAAAAGGACAGACGCAGAAAAGTAACAACACTCCGCTCGATTACAAAAAGCTGAATGATGCTTACAACAAAGATGCAGATAAGGAATTAAATGTAATGAGAAAACGATTATTTGATCTTGTCAAATCAGATGAGCAGAAGGCGATACAGTCCCTCAAGCAGGAGGAAGAGGAGAGAAAACGCAAAGAGCAGGAAGAAGAACAGAAGAAGAAACAGATGGAAGAGCAGAAAAAACAGCAAGAGGCACAATCAGACGTTCCACACGGAAAAGAAAAACGGTCACTATTTGCTCCAAAGAAAAAGGCACAGGAATCTCACCAAGAAGTAAAGGCAAACAGATCAAAAGGATAAGTGTATAATACCAAGGATACGGGGTGTAGTTCATCGGTAGAACGTTCGGTTCGGGACCGAAAGGCAGCAGGTCCAATTCCTGTCACCCCGACATACTTCTTAAGAGAGCTGAAAGGCTCGATAGTCCGGTATCATACTTGTCGCTATACTCCGTTATCCTATCCTCACAACTGCTAGCATAGTATAATTAGTTTTCATTTGTGTATGATCGGCTTTAAATATAACACCACCAGGCAACGACACATCAACACCCATTCCACGTCCGGTGTACCCTCCTTCGAATCTGTTATATTTTCTAGATATGCCTCCGTCTGCATCCACATCTACCGCATCCAATATGGTGCCATTAACGTAGAAATAAAACCAATGCGCTGGAAATCGCGCCTCCTGCCAAAGCCGTAAAGTCGCTTGCAATAAAGTATAATCTGGATTCTGTTCCCTAATGGACTGAACGACTCGAGACCACTCAGGGAGACTTTTATACAATAAATCTACATCTACTTTTTCTGGGCTTATAAACGGAACTGCATCTTCAGCGGTACTTATCTCTACTATTGGTGTGTTAAATGGAAAATCACCTCCCACTCTCTGCGAATTTAGCCATCCCAAGTCAGTAGAAGTTGCTGTGACGGTACGATCAATGGTTGCTTCCGTAGTTACATATCTACAATCATGTCTCATTCCGTACTGACCTACGAGCATCTCTGGTTTCTGAATTTTAATTGCTTCGCCTGTAACTCTATACATATAATGGCTATTATACTATAAGATATTGGTTTTTTACAATTACCACGTAGTCCAATACATAAAAGCATTGTTGACAAAATGTACAATATGTACTAATATTATTTATATGACATATACGGTATCAATAAGCCAGTTTAGACAAAATATAGCTGCCTACATCTCAAAAGCAAAAGAAGGGCACACAATCATTCTCAAAGACGATAAAAAAGGAGAAGAAGTCATTCAACTGATTGGTAAAAAAACATTTAATCCTGATACCTTCGGTGAAGCATTAAATGCTGCATCAGGCATTCTTACTGCAGAGAACTACCCTGAATGGAAAACAAGATCTGATGTAAGTAACTGGGTTACAAAATCCAGAAAATCATCTGACCGTTCATTTTAAATATGTACCTAGTTGATACTGACGTACTTATCTGGGTTTTGAGGGGAGACGAAAAGTATAAAGAGCTACTGCAAACCATTAAAAAACAGGGGTCGCTCTGTATTTCAACAATAACTATTGCTGAGATCTACAAGAATATCTATCCTTCGGAGATGGTAAAAACAGAGGAAATATTGAATGAGTTTCAAACTTATAATGTGTCAGAGCCAATAGCTAAGCAGGCAGGCCTCTACTGGCAACAATACTCAAAAAAGCTAAGAAATTTAAGTCTTACTGACTGCATGATTGCTGCTACAGCAAACATTCATAATCTCATCTTTCTCTCTTTGAACACTAAACATTTTCCTATGAAAGATATTAAACTATTTCATCCTGGTAAATGAAAAACATATACATAGCAATTGTGTATGATATAAAGCAATAGATGAACATCAATATTACCCCAATTACACCAGATGATTACCAATCTGCAATTAAAGTAATTCAACGCTCTATCTCCATCTCTCAAGGAACCATTTATCCTACAATACTTACAGATGAACTGTGCAAAAAGTATGATTATGATAATTTTTTGGAAAAAATAAAAGAAATAGAGTATTTTGTTGCAAAAATAGACGGAGAGAAGGAGGTTGTAGGAATAATAGGATTAACAATAAATGACAACCGTCTTAGATCATTTTTTGTTGATCCTGACATGCAAGGCAAAGGAATCGGAAGATTGCTATATGAGTATCTTGAACAGGTTGCAAGAAAAAGGGGCCTGACGAAACTGGTTCTCGAGGGAAGTCCACTTGGCGAACCAATATACGAAAAATTTGGATTTAAACAGATACGGACACTCTACAAAGAAAAGGCTGGGATTCCATATACAGACGCATATATGGAAAAGATATTGGAATGAGCTGTACTATGCTATTCTGCAAAGAACCAATTCTGCAATAATTCCAGTAGAAAAGGAAACTGTCTATATTTTGGATTGCCTTCGGTGCTAAAGTGACCCTGCCCCTCCTTAATTATCAATTCCCCGTGTAGTTGATCAGCCAAATATTGTGCATACTCTAACGGACAATAGGGGTCATTGTTAGAATGAATAAATATGAACTTATCCGCCTTTTGTCGTACCGACTCGAACTGTAAATGTTCGAGAAACAACTCAGTCAATGCTTTCCAACCAAGATCGTTTTTGAAAGAACCTACCAATATACAAGTGCTTACTTTTATATCTCTTGGGAGATGGTGCAATGGTCCGAGTATCGCAACTGCTCCGGATGAATGACCGATGATAACGGTTTGTCTATCAAACTCCCACGGAGCATTTTCTAATATGTACTTACTATATCTTTGAATATTAGGTTTTTCCGGATGTGGAAGGTCGGGAACCCAGACAGACGCGCCAGGTTCTTCAAGCTCATGTTTTAACCAAGGAAACCAATTCGCTTTAGAGTTACTATTGGTGCCGTGCAATATGATTACTTTTTTCATATCGAGAAAGTATTACTCGTTATACTCTTTCGCCTCTAACCAAAGTACATACCTTAGATGCTAGAATCTAAAGTTCAAACAAGTTCTAGCCAAGTTGTTTAATAGTATTCCACCAGTTGGTTATATACTCCGGTCTCTTGTTTTGATATTTGAGGTAGTAAGCATGCTCCCAAACATCAATGCCAAGCAGGGGAGTGTGATTCTGTAGATATGGGGAGTCTTGGTTAGGAGTAGAGTAGACTTGTAGCTCTCCCTTCTCGTTTCTCACCAGCCATGCCCATCCAGATCCAAAATGATTCTGTGCTGAGGTGGTAAATTCCTGCTTAAAGGTATCCATCGAACCAAATGCTGTTTCGATATCTTTGACGAGCTGCTCATCTTTCGTGTTTGTAGGGTTCATCAGCTCCCAAAAGAAACTATGATTAAGATGTCCGCCGCCATGATTACGAATCATTTTTTTAGTTGTCTCATCTGCGTCTAATGTTGAAAGTGTCTTCATCATCTCAATGAGGTCCATAGACTGAAGCATAGAATGGTCTTTTAAAGCAGCATTCAGTTTGTCTACGTAGGTTTGATGATGCTTAGTGTGGTGGATCTCCATAGTCTGAGAATCAATGTATGGCTCTAATGCATCATAGCCGTAGGGGAGAGCGGGTAAAGAATATGGGTAATTCATAGTTTATGATAATAATTAATGTGTACTTTCATTATACCTTCTTAGTCCCGTATCCGTAAACTGAAGATGGTGGTAGAATACTTACACATGAACCTATCTGTGCGTCTTCGTCCCAAATCACTTGATGAGTATGTAGGCCAAGAACAACTTATCGGCGAGGGACATATCATCAGAAAGATGATTGATTCTGGAACGATATCTTCGATGATCTTCTGGGGCCCGCCTGGAACAGGAAAAACAACACTTGCTTCTATCATCTCACGAGAGGTTCAAGCTGATTTTCACACTCTTTCGGGTGTCACAAGCGGAAAAGACGACTTACGAAAGATTGTCGAGATCGCAAAAGAAAACCAGCAGATTGGGAGAAAAACCGTCCTGTTTATCGATGAAATACATCGGTGGAATAAAGCGCAGCAGGATACTCTTTTGCCGCATGTTGAATCTGGTCTTATCATCCTGATCGGCGCAACAACAGAAAACCCATCATTCGAGGTAATAAGCGCGCTACTCTCTCGTTCCCGTGTCTTTGTTCTTGAATCACTTACGTACGATGAGCTGGAAACAATACTAAACCGCGCTCTATCTGTTTTAAAAAGGGAAGACAAAAAGACGGTGAAGATAGAGAAAGAGGCAGAGGAGCTGCTGATACGCTTTTCGGGTGGAGATGCACGGATACTTTTGAATGCACTCGAGATGGCAGTCGCACATGGGGGAGATAAACCATTAACCCCAGAATTAGTTGAAGATATATTTCAAACAAAATCAGCAGGCCTGTATGACAAAAAGGCAGACGAACACTACAATATAATAAGTGCATACATTAAATCTATGCGTGGTTCAGATCCAGATGCGGCGCTCTACTACCTGATGAGAATGCTTGAAAATGGAGAAGATCCCAAGTTTATCGCTCGTCGAATGA
>CAZLAJ010000082.1:0-4557 GCA_964557525.1 uncultured Gammaproteobacteria bacterium
CCTTGATTCGTATATTCTCAAACACGTCGGCAACCTCTCCCTTCCGTTGTCTTACGACGGGAGAGATGATGGTAAATGAACGGGGTGGAATCGGATCATCTACAAACGCCTGCCCCATCTCTTCCATTACCTTCTGCACTATCTCATCGGTCGAGAGCTTGCGGATTTCAGTGCCGTCTTTCGGGCAGTGAGGATGCCCGATGCGGGCATACAGCAACCTCAAGTAGTCATATATTTCAGTAATAGTTCCGACAGTGGATCTCGGATTGTGGGAAACGGTTTTCTGATCGATGGAGATTGATGGTGATAAGCCCTCTATGAGATCGACATCCGGCTTGTCCATAATTCCTAGAAATTGACGTGCGTAGGCGGAGAGTGATTCCACATACCTGCGCTGACCTTCAGCGTACACGGTATCAAAGGCAAGAGAAGATTTACCAGATCCCGACACTCCAGTAAAAACAACAAACTTGTTTTTTGGAATATCCACATCAATATTTTTTAGATTGTGTTCGCGAGCCCCGCGAATCCGTATGGTGTCTATCATAGTTATGTCTTTAATTCCCTAATCTTTTCACGAATCTTAATTGCCAGTTCAAAGTTCATATCTTCTGCCTCCTTCTTCATCTCCCGCTCAAGCTTCTTTACAATCTTATTTCTATCATATGGGGTGAGGGATTCAGAATGGATATCTGATAAATACTCATCGCTTACTGAATCTGCCTTTCTATCAAAGGCCAGATACTCCTCCTGCCGCTCGATAATCTTCTCTCTAATCGGCTTATATACAGTCTTTGGAGTTATACCGTGCTCCGTATTATACTTCATCTGCAGCTCTCTTCGTCTCTCAATCTCAGCAACAGCAAGCTCAATGGACCGGGTTTTCTGGTCTGCGTAGATAATTACCTCACCCTGTACATTCCGAGCAGCTCTCCCCATGGTTTGAATGAGTGAAACACGCGAGCGCAAAAAACCTTCACGGTCTGCATCCAGTATCGCAACAAGCGTAACTTCAGGCAGATCCAAACCCTCCCTGAGAAGATTAACACCGATAAGGACATCGAAGTTATTCTTCCGTAAGTTATCAAGCACATCCGACCTCTCAAGCGTATGAATATCTGAGTGAAGATACTCCGCACGGATTTCTTTCTGTTTTAAAAACTCGCTCAGATCCTCTGCTGTCTTTTTGGTAAGTGTTGTAACCAACACCTTTTCATTGTTCTTTACCCGCTTCTCAACCTCTGCGATCAAATCTTGAATCTCCCCTTCCGCCGGTCTGATGGTAATCTGTGGATCAATGATACCGGTGGGGCGGATAAGCTGCTCTACTACACCTCCATGAGGCGGACTGTCGTCTTTAGACTTCAAAGCAATTTCCTGTGTAGCCTGACCCATCTCCCACTGATCTGGTGTCGCAGAGACATAGATAAGGTGTGGAGGGATTTTGTAGAACTCATCAAACTTAAGCGGCCGATTGTCGAACGCCGCCTTCAAGCGAAATCCAAAATCAATCAGTGTCCGTTTCCGCGCAAAATCACCGTTAAACATACCCCGTAGCTGTGGAACGGTCATATGGGATTCATCGATAAACACAAGATAGTCTTTTCCGTATGCTTTTTCAAAGTAGTTCAGCAGGCTGAATGGTGGGTCGCCTGGTTTTCTTCCATCAAAATAGCGGGAATAGTTTTCAATTCCATTCACATACCCCACCTCACGTATCATCTCCAGATCGTACGTTACTTTCCGCACCAATCGGTTTGCTTCAAGATCTCTCCCTAACCTCTTCAGCTCTTCTGCCTCTATAGCAAGATCATGCCGTATCTGCTCTTGTGCTGTTTCGAATACCTGCCGGTCCATCATATACTGTTTAGCAGGATAGATGACTATCCTGTCCAGATTCTGAGCACTGCCCTCTTGAGACATCTGACCAGACAGTGGATCAAACTGAGTAATTGATCCCACCTGCTGCCCGTTCAGCTCCACCCGGTAACCGAAGTCTTCGTATGCCGGATAGATATCCATATGATTTCCCCGTATACGGAATGATCCCCGCTTAAACTCAAACTCCGCGCGCTCGTACTGCAGAGCGACCAGCCGCCTTGCAAGCTCGATAAAGTTCCATTGTTCTCCCTTTACTATCTCAAGCATAAACTTACCGTACTCCTCAGCGGATCCGATGTTATATATACATGAAACTGAAGCAACAACAATGGTATCTTTACGTGTTAATATGTTTGTCGTTGCCTGGAGCCGCAGTTTATCAATGAGATCATTAATGTCCGCCTCTTTTTCAATATACGTATCGGTCTGCGGAATGTATGCTTCCGGCTGGTAATAGTCATAGTACGAAACAAAGTACGAGACACCGTTTGTTGGGAAAAAATCACGCATTTCCTGATATAGTTGCCCGGCGAGGGTTTTATTATGGGAAATGATGAGAGCCGGCATATTCAGATTCTTAATTATGTTTGCCATGGTAAACGTCTTTCCCGAGCCGGTTACGCCAAGTAAAACCTGATTTTTTAAGCCATATGATATGCCCTCCTGCAGCTTACTGATCGCCTGCGGCTGATCGCCCATTGGACTGTAGTCTGAGTTGAGTTGGAACATGGGAAACTTATTATTATACCATCTTTACCTGATAGAAGTAACTAGTTGCCGGTAAAGTATCAGTAGATCATTGTAGTGAACGAGCGTTCACATTGTCAAGTGCAAGCGGGAATAAACGATGATAGTACGATAGCAGCACTCACCCTCCATCACTCAGCTGAGACTGTTTTCTCTGATTTACGCAGAAATGGCTTCTTGACAAGAGCGATAAGCTGTCCTCTGGTTTCTTCATCCTTTATCACATGGTAGATAGTGGGGAGGAGGGATAAAATGACAATTAAAAATACAATGGGAAGCAGATACTTGTCTACGTTTGGAATAGACTTTCCTAAGAAGTATCCCGCTATAGTAAGACCAACTGCCCAAAGGAATCCACCCACGACATTGTAGGCCAGGAATGTCGGATAATGCATATCACCGACACCCGCAACGATAGGAGCAAATGTTCTTACAATGGGTATAAACCTGGCAAGCACAATTGTCTTTTTTCCATGTTTCTCATAAAACTGCTGTGCCTTAATAATATTATTCTTATGGAACAGTAAGGAATCCTTCCGGTGAAATATTCTCTTGCCTACCTTCTGCCCGAATATGTAACCAGCCTGATCACCCAGTACTGCGGCTGCAAAACAGGAAAAGATAAGCACCCAGATATTGAAAATACCCTGGGATGCGAGAAATCCTGCGGTAAAGAGTAGGCTATCACCTGGCAAAAAGAAACCGATAAGTAAACCTGATTCTGCAAAAACAATGAAAAATATGCCGAAAATCCCGATAACGGGAAGAATCTGAGTGAGATCGAAGTGCATGTGTTACAATAATTTGCAATATGCTATATGTTGTTGGTACTCCAATTGGCAATCTGGATGATATGTCTATCCGCCAGGCTAAAACAGTTCTTTCGTGCCGCTATCTGTTATCCGAGGATACAAGATCCACAGGGTTTCTGATTGGCAAGATGAAGGAATACTTCAACTTACAGCCACAACAACATACATTGATCTCATATTATAAAGAAAAGGAGTTCGAAAAACTACCTGAAATTCTGGATTTACTCCGAGAAGGCCACGATGTGGCATTACTCTCGGAAGCAGGCATGCCGGTCATCTCAGACCCTGGCTCCCTCCTTATCAGCTATGCGGTAAAGGAAAATATTCCATTCACCGTTATTCCCGGTCCAACAGCAGTAACAACCGCATACATATATGCAGGATTTGGGACTGCTCAGTTTCATTTTTCTGGCTTTCTACCCAAAAAATCTTCTGAAGTAAAAAAGGCATTTGAGAAGATGAGACAGATGAATCAGATCGAGAAAGACACTGTATATGTCTTTTATGAATCTCCTGAACGCATACATACATCACTTCTCGTACTGAATGAGACTGTGCCAGAGGTGCAGGTCTGCATCTGCCGTGAGCTTACAAAGAAGTTCGAAGAGGTGGTGCGGGGTACACCATTGGAGCTGAGCAAAAGAGAGTACAAAGGAGAGATTACCATAGTACTCCATTTTCCTGCTTAATTATCTGCATCCATGTATCCCTCTCACATTTCTATACTATACTTATACTATTACCCATTCTCTCAACTATGACAAACAACTCCGGTAAAATACGTGATCCTTTTGATTTATCACTGAAAGACCTGGACGGAGAGGAGCCAGGAGAGCTAAAAGGAGGAGATTATGATCTGGAAGATAAGCCAATGAAGTTTGCATCCGAGGAGCGGGTAGATGATGATGAAGAGAATGTTAGTGCAGATGATGGCGACAACGAATTGGATGGAATGAGTGTTGTAGAAGACTCACCTGCAGATGAAGAAGATACGAGCCAATAACTGCTTTATCAGATAGATTTTAATGTATCCATTTGATACAATTGCATCTACGGTATTGTTGGCCCCATCGTCTAGAGGCCTAGGACAGTAGGTTTTCAGCCTTCTAACCGGGGT
>CAZLAJ010000083.1:0-4468 GCA_964557525.1 uncultured Gammaproteobacteria bacterium
CAGATGGATATTACTTTGATATCTCACCGAAAACTGAGGCATTTGAGATTTCGCACAATATGCAGCGGGTACTTCCTGGAGAGTCTAAAACAATTACGCTTCACATTAAAACATTTGATACGCCAAACAACGGCTCTGTGTCTCTTAATATGTATCGCAAAGGGAGGATGATAGCGACTGCTGGTAAGTGGCAGTATGATATCCTACCACTTCCCCACCTTGCGATGCACGTTCGCATGTTAGGAAAGAAGACGAGCTCCCTTCTCTCGGTGGAGGTGCAGATCTATGATAAAAAGGAAGAGTTGATATACAAAAAAGAGAACATTCTTGTAAAAGGAGGGGTTGCGGAGATTGAGAGTGTTCCTGGTGTCATATTCGGCGATTACTACCGCATCGTACTTGTGAAGGATCTGTATCTTCCGCGACAGAACTATGTAAAGTTTACAAAGGGAAAGAATGAGGTGCGGTTTGAACCAATGCTTCCGGTTGATTTCAACTCAGATGGTAAGTTTGATCTGCAGGATATCGGAAGTGTGGTAACAAATCCAACGCTCTTTGGTTCTATTTTCAGCCAATAATACGCTTCAATGTGTCTAGTTGGTTCTGCAGTGTGTCGAGGTGGTGAGTAAAGTAGCTCCCCACACAGAGCACATCAGGTTTATTGCTGCGCGCTACAATACTGCGCACCGATTGATCATTTATTCCCCCATCGACATACAACTTCCCTTTATATCCACTTTTTCTCAGTACATCAATCTTTTCAAGCATCTCAGGAAGAAATGCGCTACCCTGGAACCCAGGATAGACAGTCATGATCTGGAGATGAGAGAAGGTTGTAAGCAGAGACAGATTTTCTTCTACCATATCTTCTGGATTGAGTACAACACCGGTGCTGAAGCGATACTGAGAGAGCGTACTCTCCCCATTCAGTTTCTGCAGTGCAGTTTTGTGTATGAAAACAGTATCTATTTGAAGCTTCGAATTATGAAGAGATATAAGATGAGGGAGCGGATCTTCCACCATGAGGTGAAAATCAAACTGATACATGCCCTCAACATTATTTTGAATAATCTCGACTATCTGATCTGTAGGAAGGGTGATGTTCGGAACAAATACCCCATCCGCAATATCGATCTGTGCCCGGTTGAATACCGTGTGTAATGCAGAGAGCTGAGATGGTAATTCTTCAGGAGAGTTAGTGAGAACTGCGGGGATGATATCCATGCAATCTGAGTATTGACTTTCAATACTGGTTACTATAGCATAAATTACATGATGGGTGTACCATACTTTGTCACAAATCACAGTTTATTAGCCCGGGATCCTGATCCTGCGCCAGAACTAACACAGCAAGCGGCGCAATATGCTGTGACTGTGAATAATATTGGGTTTACAATCCCTACCTTTTCCGGCATACTCACCTTTATGATTCGTGGATTCCTTACGATTGGTGGCGTTGCAGCCCTTTTTTACCTTATGTGGGGCGCGTTTGACTGGGCGATCTCACAGGGAGAGAAGGGTAAGATCGAGGCAGCTCAAAAAAAGATGACGTCAGCAGTAATTGGACTCGTGATGATTGTGGTTGTGCTCGCCATCGCTTGGACACTTGAGAATATGGTATTTGCGCAGACAATATGTTTTGGGTTGACATGTCCAGTGAAAATTCCAAGTTTAGTTGGCGATCCGACACCAACGCCATAATTATTTAATTTTTTCTATATATTTTTATGAGAAAGATACTAAAAGGCTCGTTGTTCTTACCGTTTTTAACTGTTGCCGGTGTAGTGCATGGTGCGGCGACAGTGCCTACGCAGGTTAATTTAACAGAAGCTGGGATGGTGCAGGCGGGTCAGCTTGGTTTTTACATTCCGACCTTTTCTGATCTGTTAACTTTCGCTATTAGGGGTTTTTTTACTATTGCAGGTCTTGCTGCTTTGTTTTACTTGCTCATTGGTGCGTTTGATTGGGTAAGCTCAGGTGGAGATAAAGGTAAGGTTGAGAACGCTCAGAAAAAGATGACCGCAGCGGTAATCGGCGTTATCATGATTGTGGTTGTTTTGGCAATTGTCTGGACTCTTGAAAATATAGTCTTCAATCGAGCGATTTGCTTCGGTTTGACCTGTCCGGTAACCATACCACAACTCTTAACTACAGTTACGCCTACACCTAGAGCAGGACAATAAGATGAATCTTTTTCAGGTTGCTGCACAGGTGAAGGATTGGAATACGGATGTTAGTCAGGGTGGGTGTTTGGTGGATGGTGTGCCCACCCTGAAGTGTATGGAAGTGGTGATGGGCAATCTCCTTTTTATGTCGGGTACGATTGTCATGATTGTTATCTTCGCAATGTTTGTGCTGGGAGGGTATTACTACCTCACTTCATTTGGAGATCCGGCGAAGATTAAGAAGGCGCAAGGAACACTCAGATATGCTCTTATAGGCTTTGTCCTATACATCAGTGCGTTTCTCATTCTTAGGATAATTGACACCGTATTCCTAGGTGGTGCAGGCAATATTTTTAACTTTGAGATAGGCGTCATCAATCCTCCAACTCCCACTCCTTAAGAGCCATAAACCAGATATTCAGGTATAATTAATATATGGATCCATATGTAGCGAATCCTGCTTATACTCTTACACTTACCCCTACTCCAACACCTACTTTAACACCACTTCCCACACTCACACCTGCGCCCTCATTTACACCCACCATTACCCCTTCTCCTCTCCCTGCAACACCCGCTACTACCCTTACCCCTATTCCTTGCTCAGATCTGCAGGTACAGACCAGTTTACTCGGCTTTACCATTCCGACCTTTTCTGATCTGCTTACATTCGCAATCAGAGGCTTCTTTACAATTGCAGGCATTGCAGCACTCTTCTTTTTGCTGCAGGGTGCGTTTGAGTGGGTTACTTCAGGAGGTGATAAGGCGAAGGTGGAGGCAGCGCAGCGGAGAATGACCACAGCCGTTGTCGGCGTTATTATGATTATCGTTGTTCTTGCGATAGTCTGGACTCTGGAGAATGTGGTGTTTAACCGCGCAATCTGTTTCGGCCTAACATGTCCGGTAACCATTCCACCCCTCATTAGCCCAACAACGCCTCCTCCGCCACAGCCATGTGTTGGAAGTGGAACGACAACAACAGGAAGTGGTGGGTCAAGTGGAGGTGTGAGTAGTGATACAACATCCGCAGGAGGTTCTGGATCAGTGTCTCTGCCTGTCGGAGGACCCAATACCGGCGCAGGTGCGGGATCAAATGCGCTTTCACCTACGAGTGCCTATTATAATAAAGAGGATCTGCAGATAAAAAATTTCTTTAATGTAGAGAAATGATCATCTCTTTGGTGTTACATAGATAACCTTTATACCGTCTTTCTTTTCAGGAATGGGGGACACATATTTATCCCTGGAGTTAGTATATGTGTAGATTGCAAAAAGGATAATAGCGATGCCAACACCTATTAATATTGAGCCGATTAGTTTCATATGAAGTTACCTATATTATACCCCTCAAGGGGTGAAGATGACAGCCTAGAGGTTAGTCGTCTCTTTTATGAGGAAGCGGGGTCTCTTTTGTACCTCACGGTAGATCTTTCCAATGTACTCGCCGATGATGCCGATGGTAAAGAGCTGGATGCCACCGAGAAACATAATACCGACAAATAATGCTGTCCAACCCGTTACCCAGTCATGGGGAAAGAATGGAGGTTGGAACACTCGGCCAATAACGGCGTAGATGATGCCTAAAAAGCCAACGAATGCAGAGAGAAATCCAAGGTATGATGCAATTCGAAGTGGCTTTGTAGAGAATGAGGTGATCCCGTCAAGTGCGAAGTTGAGCATCTTTTTAAATGGGTAGTGCGTCTCACCTGCATGTCTTTTTTCTCTTTCGAAATACACATAGTCGGATGTGAATCCTCCCCAGGCGACGAGCCCTCTAAAGAATCTCGTTTGTTCCGGAAGGTTGTTGATAAAAGCAACTACCTGTTTATCAAGTAGCCGGTAATCGCCGACATCCTCCGGAATGGGAATATCTGACAGCATATTCATCAGTTTATAGAACCACTGTGCTGTGTATTTTTTGAAAGGAGAATCTACTTCTCTCTTCTGTCGTTTTGCGTATACAATCATTGCGCCTTTTTGCCACTTTTTAACCATGTCAGGAATGATTTCAGGCGGGTCTTGCAGGTCTGCATCTATGGTAATAATGCAGTCCCCTTTCGCGGCTTCATAACCTGCGGCAAGTGCCATTTGGTGACCAAAGTTGCGCTGAAAAGAGACAAGCTTCAACCGTTTATTCTTTACCGTCTCTTTTTTCACGTCATGTACAGTCCGGTCCCTTGATCCATCATTTACAAAGATGATTTCGTAGTTAAATGGTTTAAGGATAGGGAGAAGTCGAGAGAGAAGAGGCTGGATGTTTCCTTCTTCGTTGAAGACAGGAATGATTACCGTGAGAAGAAAGT
>CAZLAJ010000084.1:0-4462 GCA_964557525.1 uncultured Gammaproteobacteria bacterium
TTAAATGCATATTCCTTAGGAAGCACAACCATAGCTTTTGCAAGCGGCTGACGCACCTTCAGCTTGCCTTCCTTCCGCACACGGTGCCCCACCTCAGCAATCATCCTTACAACAGACATGTCCGCATTAAGCGACCCATCCACCTCATATTCAGCCTCAGGCCATGCGGAAAGGTGGACAGATTCATTACCGGTAAGATTGGTATACATTTCTTCTGAGATGAAAGGCATAAAAGGAGAGATGATAACAGACAATCTCACAAGTACGGCATGCATGGTGTGATAAAAGGCGGATTTATCTGTCTCGTCTTTTGCACTCATCCATACCCTGTCCCGGCTTCTGCGCAGGTACCATGTTGAGAGATCGTTCACAAACGACTCAACTGCAGAAACTGCAGATGCGGCTGAGAACTGTGAAAGCTCGGTATCAACTGTCTTCTCCACTTGCGCAAGCCTGCTCATTATCCATTTATCAAGAACATTCTCAGGTTTAATTTCTTTGTGTAATTCCGGCTTATCGAGATTCGCATACTCAATGAAGAACTTATATATATTCCAGAGAAGGAGATAGAACTGGCGGCGCACCTCATCTGCTTTTGTATATCCAAACAACAGATTGTCTGCCGGATTTGCGCGTGCAAACATCCACCTCATTACATCCACACCGATTTTATCTGCCCCTTCGTTAAACTCAATCGCATTCCCCCAACTTTTATGCATCGGTCTTCCATCTTCAGCAAGCTGGGTGCCAAACCCAAGCACCCGCTTGAATGGATTGGTGTTCTCAAGCACTGTTGCCATTGCGATAAGCGCATAGAACCAATTCTTAAACTGGCCGGGAAAAGACTCTGTAATGAAGTCTGCTGGAAACCACTTCTCCCATTCTTCTCGGTCGGCAGTGTATAGCGGCTTGCCCTCATTATTCTCAGCTATTGTTGAGAACGGGACGATGCCTGCATCAAGCCACGGATTGCCAACATCATTAATCCGATCCATCAACCCTGAACAATGTGTGCAGGATATCTGCACAGAATCAATGTATGGTTTGTGCGGCGTATGCCCTTCGAATGCATCCCATCCGGCAACTGCCCGCTTCTTCAGCTCATCATATGAGCCGACCACGTCGAACTCGTGGCATTTTGTGCAGATATATATGGGCAAAGCAAGGCCCCAGTACCTATTTTTCTTACTAATGAGCCAGTCATGCATATTCTTGAGCCAGTCAAGCTCGCGGTCTAGACCAAACTCAGGCATCCAGGATATTTTTTTCGCAACATCCATCATCCGCTCACGAAGAGAGCGGGTATCTTTTAATGCGCTATTTTCTGCTGGTTTATCCATCGCGATATACCACTCCTCGGCAACCTTCCACACCAGCTCAGTCTTACATCTCCAGCATGCCGGATACCGGTGCTTATACATCATTGTCTTAAACAAATACGTTCCGTTTTCATGAGTTTTAAGGAAATCAATGATGAGTTCGGGATGTTTCTTTGCATTCTTCCCTGAAAGCTCATTGAAGCCTTCAAGGTACTGCGCATTGTCAGCAATCACCGGGATCATTGGCAACCCAAGCTTCTTGCCCAATAAGAAATCTTCTGTTCCGGCGCTTACTGCGGTATGAACCATACCGGTACCCTCAGTTGTAGTAATCGGCATTATCTGAGGATCAGTTTCAACAACCGTATGAAACAGCGGATTCTCTGCAGCTTTCTTAACGGCTGGAAGCTCATCAAACGCCCCTTTATATTTCTTGCCTACAAGCTCTGTTCCTACTACCGTTTTCACCACCTCAGCATCTGCGCCAAATATTCCATTCACGAGATCTTTAGCGAGCCAGTACAACCTGCCGTCCTGTTTCACCAGTGAATACTCAATCTCTTTATCAACTGCGACTGCAATATTGGCAGGAATAGTCCATGGCGTTGTCGTCCAGACAAGAAGGTATGTATTATCCTCCCCTACTATTGGAAGGCGCATATATACAGATTCATGAGTGATTTCTTTATAGTCTTCTGTCAGCATCTCGTGCTGGGATATAGCAGTTTCACAGCGGGGGCACCATGGAACAGACTCAAATCCCTTATATATCCATCCGTTATCATGGCAGACCTTTAAAAAGTACCAGATCATGTAATTATTCTCCGGAGACATAGTATAGTAGGAGTGCTCCCAGTCCATAAAGTAGCCCAACCGTTTGGACTGCTCTGTTTGAATGCCTGAAAACTTCATAACCCGCTCTTTGCAGAGGGCAACAAACTTGGCAACTGACTCAAACGGATTATTAGGAACGAGATTTTCAATGTCCTTTTTTGTCTTCAGGCCAAGCTCCTTCTCAACCTCTACTTCGACCCATAGACCTTGGCAATCAAAGCCATTCTGGAACCGCTCACGGTAACCTTTCAAATTAAAAAACTTCTGCCAAAGATCTTTGTATGTTCTCCCCCAGGCATGGTGTACGCCCATAGGGTTGTTTGCCGTAATCGGTCCGTCAATAAATGAGAAATATTTATCCGATTTACTATTTTTAAGAAGATATTTCTTGATTACTCCCGACTCGTACCAGTGGGCCAGCCATCTGCGCTCCATTTCAGGAAATGTTTCAGTAGAAGATACGGGTTTAAACATACAAGGGATTATATATTATTTCCTCTTAGTTCGCCAACTTTTTCAGCGCAGAAGATAAGGTTAGGGTAACAGTAGAACAAATATAGTCGTACAAGAGTTGTCTCTATTGTGAGGATTATCGAGATAAGTAAATACAGCGCTCGGTTAAATATGTCGATTATTCAGCGACAGACACTTTTCCATTATGAAACCTGAGAGGACAGGTAAAGTAGCTGCGATCTATATCGGAAGGATCAACATGAGGCACGACAACAAACGGATGATTCTTGCTCACACACATTCTAAAATAGTTGTGGATCACAACTAGAGCTGTTTCCGTAAAGTGCTCAATAACAACTCCTTGCTGGCGTAGTTTTATATAAAATATAAGCTTATCTACTGGGCGTTCGCCCTTTTTATAAGAAATACAAATAGCGCCTGGTATGCCACAGTCATACTCTATCCGCCCTCCTCTATTCCATGGTTGTGTTGCTAGCTTCTCTAATTCTTGTACAAACAAACCGTATTCCATAGTGTAATAATTTACAACCTATAGTATACACTACGTTGGACTAATAGAGATATGAAGTTGTCACTTACGATGTATAAATCTGAATATAACCAAACGCGATTAGACTGGAGAAGTTTGCAATTTACAGTTTATCTCAATACTGTTTTACATAACGTTGTCGTGTAACAACGACACATTCTTCGTTTATGCGAAAAATGTAGTATACACCTTTCTGATAGACCTCATCTTTTAACTGATCTAGCTGAGCATCTGAAGGAAGCGGCACTACCTTAAATATTTCCTTACTTCCTACTGGGATGCTCTCTATTGCAGTTCGAAGCTGATCAAAAGTAATTGGTTGTATTAGGCCACCCTCAGACCCCATCCCACTGCTACGCTCTGTCATAGGTATATAAACTAATAATACCCCTTAATTATATCCCACCATGCTTGATAGATCAGGTCAATAAGTATGAAGACGTTCTCTATGCATAACTACTTTGCTCGTGTAGCTGTCAGTATTAGTCCATCAATATCGAAAGAAAATGACTTATTATATCTCGACTGCATCTCTCTATTCAGATCGAATAGCTCCGTTCCCCTAGGATTAATCTGCCAAGCCAGGGCATACTTCCGCGTCTGATTTACTTTCATAAGTCTCAATTCTTGTATTAGCTGTTCTCGGGTTAATCCTTGCGGTTTTGGTCTTTCGCCTTCCATACCAGTATATTAGAAATTGCTAACTGTGCAGAATTAACAGTATAAAACAATTATAAAAGACAATAAAGGCAGGAGAATGCGTCGGTTACACCATTTTTGCAAAGAATAAGAAGATTTTAGCCTATCCCCTAAATGCTCATACCACGAGCTGGTCCATTCTCCCTCATTGATGCAACAAAGCGTTGGTTTAATCAAGCTCGCGTTCTATATGCTACCAGTGTAGACTTCTTCTGGTTCTGAGATAATTTGATTACACCAACTTCAGCCTCAGTGCTTCAATTAATGATCAGAGTCTACGCGCATCAGAATGACGAGTCAATATTAACTGATTGAAGGAAATTCAAACACACTTCTGTTCTTATCTTGAACATCTACTCTTGGAATAAATAAGAACGGCTTATTATGTTTTACACACATCTCGTAATGATTAAACAAAATTCTTAAAGCTCGTAAAGAAAATTGACTTTCAGACACACCAACATGAGCTGCTTCATGAAGAAAGTCATTCCAGTGTGGATCAATCCCTTGCAAATAGGGAATGCAACAGGATCCTTCAATGTAAGGACCTTTGGCGCTGGTATTACTACTACGGCCGAGATTTAAAGCTTTAGATCTTTACAGTAAT
>CAZLAJ010000085.1:0-4456 GCA_964557525.1 uncultured Gammaproteobacteria bacterium
CCGCATATTTCCCGTAGATTCTCCGCAAGAATTCTTAAAATTTCCATTACTCTCACCCATTACAAAGCTTCGTGCCGCAGTTGTATTGGCCTGGTTAAAACTCACCCCATTCCTTCCTCTATACGAATCCACCACCGCAGAACAGTTTGTAACAAAGACGATGGGAGAGAAGATGTGGAGCGTTTTCTTTGAAGAACTTTTTCATAAAAAATTCGGCAGATATGAAAAAGAGGTTTTAGCTTCCTTTTTATGGGCGCGGATAAATAAAAGGACGCCTGCGCTCGGATATGTGGAAGGCGGCTTTCAGAAGTTTATTGAACACGTACAACATGTCGATGAAGATCTAGGAGTACAGATACATGCGCACACCTTGGTTGAAAACCTTGAAAAGAAAAACTCATATTTTTCATTAACATCAAGGTCGGAACACAAAACAATCAGACACGAATTTGATGCTATCATATCAACACTTCCTACTCCTGTGCTGACGACTGTCGCAAAAGATGTTTTGCCAGCATCGTATATTAATAAACTTAGACGGCTGCAGTACCTATCAGCGCTTGTGATGATTCTCGAAACTGACAGGCCAATCCTGGAAAAAAGCTATTGGCTCAATATCTGTACGCGAGACATATCAGTGATGCTTATTGGCCAGCACACCAATTTTATAGACAAAAAGCATTATAATAATAAACATATTGCCTATCTCGCCAATTACCTCTCACCAGATGATCCTCTTCTACAAAAATCTGACAGAGAGATCTTCGACCACTATATGCAATCGATAAAAACCATCTTTCCAAATTACAAGAGTAAAAATAGCAACTACTGGATCTTTCGCGCGCCCTATGCGCAACCGATATTTAATAAAACATTTTTAAAGAATAAGCCTGATTTTGAAACACCAATAAATAATTTTTACATTGCTAACCTCGATATGACGTATCCGTACGATAGGGGAACGAACTTCGCTGTGCGACTTGGTAAACAAGTCGCGGATGTAGTAAAGAAGAATAATAAATAAACAATCAGCGAAATAACTGCTGTTTTTAAACGAATAAAGACAGAAGAAAGCGTTCATTCTTTGCTCTTCTACATCATATATACTTCTGCTTTCTTACAGAAACCAAAAACATCACATTTCTTTCAATTTTTCCTTGAAGTAGTCAACGTATGGAATGATTGTTGGATCTTGTTCGTAGAGGGCGGCAAGATACATAGTGATGTACCCACCCAGACCCATAAGTTCAAATGCCTGTTCAACTTTCGTTTTACCTTTCAACTCATACCAAAGGGTCTCAATACCGTTCTGTTCAACAACATCTTTTGTGATGGTAAAGCGCTTTTTAATCTGCTCAGAGTAGAGAGCAGAATAAAAAAATACAAACAATGCCATCTTCTTGTGTTCTGTGGGAAACTTCAGACCCTCCATGAGGTGATGATTCAACTCAGGAATCACCCGAAAAGATGAGATTGATTTAGCTGTTTCGTTAGTCTGATTTCCTACCGCATTACCAACACCAGTAAGGAATTCCGAGACAATATAGTATGGATAGCGACCACATATCTTTGCAGAAATTTGTTTTGCCGGATTGTCCTTCGTTGCAGCCGAAATCTTAAATGACTCAATTATTTGTTCTGTGTTTGTGAAGGCGGCGTTTATCTCATCTGAACTAACGGTAAGGAATGAAAGGGCTTTCAGCAGTCCAAGGTGTCCACCAACCAGATATCCAAACCCGATGCGTGGCTGACCGGATGGATTATGTACCGGATTAAAGTAGTATGCTTGCGCCTTCAGAGACTCTAGCATATTTTTTACCTCTCCACCGCTCGTAACTCCGGTTACTTTTGCTCCCCGTTTTACCGCTTCTTGGGCGCAATGAATAACTTCCTCTGTCGTACCGGAATACGAGGAGAGAATTACAAGAGTATCTTTGTTTACATACCCAGGCAAAATATAATCATCATTTACCGTATAGGGAACGGTTATGTTATCTTTGAAAAGGAAGTTTAGAATAAGCCCCGGGAAACGGGAACCACCCATTCCACACACCACAACATTTCGAACATTCTTATATTCTTCAGGAAACACTATGCTTGATGCTTCAGTGAAACTTTGTGTAAGTTGTTCTATTAGAGAGTCAACAGAGGTTAAAACGGCGTCTCCTCCCTGTGTTTTTTTGATTTCTTCAGGATTATCTAGGTTTATCATATGCGGTTATGATATTAAAAAGTATTGTATAATGCAAGATACATGACTAGAGAGAGAATGCTGGTTTATGCACGCGCTCTGCGCGTTAACCAATGGATAAAAAACTTGGTTGTTTTTACTGCAATTGTTTTCTCGGGCAAGCTGTTTGATCCCGTTCTTTTTCTCAACACCCTTTACGCCTTTGTCGTATTCTGTCTCCTTTCTTCCACTTCGTACCTGTTGAACGACATTATCGATTATCACTACGATCGAAAGCACCCAATAAAACGAAATCGACCCATCGCTTCGGGACTCATAAGCATACCTCACGCCACCTTTCTTGTCTTTATCATGACTCTTTTCACACTTATCATCTCACTCATGTTCTCTGTTTCTTTCTTCTTCTTAGCGCTCATCTTTATTCTACTGCACTTTTTCTACTCACTCTATCTCAAGAAACATGCTGTTATAGATATATTTACCATCTCATTCTCATTCATGCTTCGGGCGTTTGCGGGAGAGGTTGTTACGGGATTTCACATTCCAAGCTGGCTCGTTCTCACCATCTTCTTCATCTCTCTTTTTATGGCAACCATCAAACGGCATGCGGAGCTGGTAAACCAGGGACTTATTACCCGCGAATCGCTTTTAAGATATAAGGGTCACTTTTTAGACTTTCTCACTGTTACCTTTGCCACTGCAACCATCATCGCCTATTCCACCTACACCTATGTAGAACAGCCTCCACCCACTAGTACAGCATTCTCACAAACATTGCATCTTTTCATACCAGACTTTGAGGCCAAAAAGTGGACGATGATAACTATACCGTTTGTTGTATACGGAATCGCTCGCTACGCCCAACTTCTCTACGAAAAAGATCAGGGAGAACGACCAGAAAAAATCATTACAAAAGACTTACCGCTTCTTACCACTATTTTCTTGTGGGCAGCTATAACAATCGGACTCATCTATCTCCTATAATATCGTAGTTTTGTAGCTTTTAATCCCTTGTCTTTTCTGGTAGAATGAATATATACTTCGAACAATAATTATCCATTTTTTCACTTATGTCAGATAAAAACCAAAAACGGCAGGCAGTTGAACTTGCAATTGAACAGATTCAGAAACAGTTTGGTCGCGGTGCAATTATGCGCCTTGGTGAGTCACCCACAACCACCATTGAGGTGCTCCCTACAGGTGTTCTGCCACTTGATATTGCGCTTGGCGTAGGCGGAATTCCAAAAGGAAGGATTATTGAGGCTTTCGGACCAGAATCTTCAGGAAAAACCACTATCTGTCTTTCAATAATCGCTCAAACCCAAAAAGACGGGGGAGTGGCGGCGTTTGTGGATGTCGAACACGCTATGGATCCCGAGTGGGCTAAACTTCTCGGTGTTAATCTGGAAGATCTGCTCGTCTCTCAACCGGACACCGGAGAGCAGGCGCTTGAGGTGGTCGAGGCCCTTGTGCGGTCCGGCGGTGTGGATTTGATTGTTGTCGACTCAGTCGCCGCCCTTGTTCCACGAGCTGAGCTTGAGGGAGAGATGGGAGAGGCACAGATCGGACTTCAGGCACGACTCATGTCTCAGGCCTTACGGAAACTAACTGCAGTCGTCTCCAAATCTAAGACTACTGTGCTGTTTACTAATCAAATACGCCTAAAGGTGGGGATTATGTTCGGTAATCCAGAAACAACCCCCGGCGGTCTGGCTCTTAAATTCTACGCGTCAGTCCGCATGGATGTACGAAAAACTGAGACATTAAAACGAAATGCTGTACCATACGGATCAAGACACCGAGTTAAAATCGTTAAAAACAAGGTGGCACCACCGTTTAAGGAGGCTGAGATCACAATTACAGCTGATGGTATCGATCGCGAAGATGGCCTCATAGATGCAGCTGTTCTTGCCGGAGTCATCACTAAAAGCGGCGCGTTCCTCAAACTAGGAGATAAGATGCTGGGACAGGGTAAAGAACAGGTGAAAGAGATGCTTTCAGGCGACGAAAAACTAACCGAACAGATTCGAAAAGATGTAATGGCTAAGGTGGCAGCAACTAAGGCAGCAAAAACTCATGGATGATGAACTACCGCGGATTCTCAACCGAGTCTACTTTTTTCTAAAGTTCAGACCCAGAAGTGAGCGCGAAGTGGAGCGATACCTTGCCGAATGGGGTAAAAAGCGAGGTTGGACCACAGATCAGCAATCACAGGTAGTCGTACACTTAAAAGAGCGCAACTTAATTAACGATCAAGAGTTTGTC
>CAZLAJ010000086.1:0-4368 GCA_964557525.1 uncultured Gammaproteobacteria bacterium
TATGTATTATACCCTCTTTTAATCATGAGTATCTAGGCGGTATCTCTTAGTGAGGGATTGGGTTATATTACCGCAGTTGTAGTACAGAGGGCTTCTTAAAAGAATGTATGTGTTTCTTCTTTAAAATCCACATAGGTTTTCATGTCGGGTGACCAGACAGAATCGGGTATGACGACTTTACCATTACCGTGAGGAGTATCGATAACAAATTTGGCAGATGCTGCTAGTCCTGATAGTTTAGGCCGTAAACTCTGCCACAGTTTAATTGCCCGTTCCGGCTCAACCGTAAACTCTCGCGCCCAGTAGACTGGATCGTTATGGTGAAGATAGTATGGTCTGATGCCAAACTTGACCAGCCTGTTAAACAGATTTAATAGGTCATCTTGAGTGTCGTTTACGCCTTTTAAAAGTACCGACTGTGAAAGAAGTATTGCATGAGAGTCTTTACGTAATCTATCTACTATCTCTTTTACTTCTGGAGTGAGCTCTGCTGCGTGATTGATGTGAAGAACGATGTGGGGCGTGTCGATTGAAGAAATTGCTCTGAGGTGCCAGTCTTTTACTGAGATGGGGTTTGTTATTGGAGCACGTGTATGTATCCGTATCGTATCAAGATCTCCATTTTTCTGGAGAGTTACAAGCAGAGCGACGATCTGTTCCAAGTAGAATTGTGCGCAGATGAAAGGATCGCCACCTGAAAGAACAACTTCTCGTACGGAATGAGTATTCTTAATATACTCAACTGCTTTTTTAATGTCTTCTTCTGAAAGATATGGTTTAGTAGCGATCGTTTCTCCCTGAGAACGTGACTGGTTTGCAGGAAGTCCCACCACCCGACCACGTGTACAGAATCGGCAGTATGTTGCGCAAAACCTGCTAATAGTCCAGAGTACCCTGCCTTCATACTTGTGGATTACACCTGGGGCAACCTCGTGTATTTCTTCAATGAGAGGGTCTTTTTCACTCATATCCTGATAACGAATGGTCGATGAATAGACAAACTGTCGACCGATGGGTCCACTCTCTCCGCCTGTTTGTTTGATCAAATTCTTTATGTATGGAGAGATGAGTTCAGGAAGACTTCCCTCAGGGAGTGCTGATTTCATAGCACTCTAGTATACCAGACGGTATCTGATCAAATTTGACACAGAAAGAAATAATGTGTACAGTTAATAGTTATGACTAAAGCTGTCAGTATCCTCAAATGGACAACTCTCATTGCTGTCTTCATCATGCTGTTTCGATTGGTTGTCTAAAAGCAGAATGGGTATAATAGGAACGTATGAAACAAGTATTCGCTTGGGCTGTATTGTCGTATCTTCGTGCGCTTGCACGTCTTGCCCTTTTTATCCATAACCCTCAGGTAATCGGTATTACCGGTTCTGTAGGCAAATCTTCAGCACGCGATGCCATATATGCAGTATTAAAAGATTTTGTTCCCACCACATCAATTGAAAAAGGGAACTCAGAGAGCGGTGTTCCGCTTGGGATACTAGGCATCTCTATGGAAAACTACTCAACCCTTGCATGGGCAGAGGCGATGGTAAAAGCCCCGTTCGGTATCAACTTTCTCTCCCATACAAAGTACCTCATTATCGAGATGGGAGTGGATGATCCCTATCCGCCGAAGAATATGGGATACCACCTGACAATAGCGAAGCCTCAGATTGCAGTATTCCTCAACACGTTTGCTGTACATACAATGCAGTTTGAAAAGACCCTAACGGATGCGGAAAGACAAGCGCTGAAGAATAATCCAGAAAAATTAACAAACACCCTTATCTCAAAGATCGCTCATGAAAAGGCGCGCATTATTACAGAATCAGGGTGTAGGGTGGGAATATATAACGGAGATAATACATTTGTGGTTGAGGCTATACAGAAGGCAAAGCAAAACAATTCTCTCCTCCTCTCATTTGGTAACGATTCGTCAAACTCAATCTATTATGGCAAGTATGAGGTTGATCTGAAAGGCACTCTATTCACCTTCTATCTCAACTGGGAGAACAAAAAAGAGAGCATACTTTTGAAGATACAAAACTACGCTCTTCCTAAGGAGTATCAGGAGATAATTTCCAGTGCAGTCCTTATTGGCAAGTATGCAGGACTTTCAAACTATCAGATAACCTCATCTCTCCAGAAGAATTTTAAGCTTCCAGCAGGACGATCGACACTTCTTGAAGGGATAAATGATTCTGTAATCATTGATTCGTCATATAATGCATCAAAAGCTTCGGTACTTGCGTTTTTAGAACTTTGCCTCGTACTGAAAGCAAAAACCAATCGTCCATTCGTCTTTGTATTTGGTGATATGCGGGAACTTGGGGATGAGGCGGAACACGAGCATGAAGCGATTCGTAAGCAGCTTGTTGGGCATGTAGATTCTCTAATCTGTGTTGGTCCACTTACAAGACAGTATGTATTTGAGCCTTTTCAAAAAGAAAACGCAGATGTGAAAATAGAGTGGTTTCCAAATGCTAATGACGCAGGCGAATATCTAAAGAAACACATGCCTGACAATTCGCTTGTTCTTGTGAAGGGTTCACAAAATACCATTTTCCTTGAGGAAGCGATAAAGTACGTATTGAAAGACCAAAATGATGTGAGAAAGTTATGTAGACAGAATCTGTATTGGATGGGAGTCAAAGAGAAAGCTGAAAAGAAAACTTAATTTGTTTTCTATCCTTCTAAACTACGACTTTTTAATTATATATCCGTCTTTTGTATCATCTACAACGTATCCTCGATCAGCTATGGCTTTTCGTAATGTATCGGCGGTTGAGTAGTCGCCTTTCTTTTTTGCCTCAATCCGCTCTTCTGCTAGTTGCGTGATCTCAGTAGGAATTGTGACATCTTCAACCTCATTTAGCCTTAATCCAAACACCTGGTCAAATTCATACAAAAGATCAAGTTTATCAGTTGATGGAATATTTGATTTAAGCATCTCCCACATGACAGCAACTGCCTGTGGGGTCTGAAGATCATTTGATACCGCTTTTGTAAAACGGCTACGGTACTCATCAACCTGATTCAGCTTTTCTTCTGACAGAGTACTTCTTGAGGTCTGTGACCTTAAAGCAAGAACGGTTTCCTTTAATTTTCGGTATGCTTCGTTTGCTGCCTGTGCAGATTCCCATGTAAAGTTCATTTGCTGTCGGTAATTTCCCTGGAGGAAGAGAAGGCGGAGGGACAATGGATCTATATTCCTTTTTCTCACATCGTCGATAGTGTAGAAGTTGTTGAGAGATTTGCTCATCTTCACCCCATCAACAAGCAGGAAATCGTGATGCACCCAGTATTTCACAAACGGTTTACCTGTTGCCGCCTCAGATTGTGCTATTTCATTTTCATGATGGACAGGAATGTGATCGACCCCTCCAGTGTGAATATCTAGGGTATCACCAAGATATCGCATGCTCATTGCAGAACATTCGATATGCCAGCCGGGGAATCCATCTCCCCACGGTGATTCCCAGTGCATTGCATGATCTGCAAACCTGCCTGTTCTTTTAAACCAGAGGGCAAAATCAGCAGGATGTTTCTTTTGAGGGTCAAGGTATACATCCTCCCTCACACCTTTCTGTTTGTCTTCCAGTTGTTGACGTGAGAGCTTTCCATAAGAAGGAAATTTTGAGATATCGAAGTATATGGCCTCATCAGTTTCATAGGTATATCCCTTCGTTACGAGAGTTTGAATGAGCTTAATCATGTCTTCGATATGTTCTGTTGCTTTGCATATGACATTTGGTCTAGTGACATTCAGCGCATCCATAGTGGTGTAGAAGTAGTCGGTGTAGTACTGTGCAATCTCCCAGACCGTTTTTCCATACTTCTTTGCACCCTTCTCCATCTTGTCTTCGCCAGCATCCTCATCGCTTACCAGATGTCCTACATCCGTTACATTCTGTACATGGGTAACTGAGTACCCAAGGTACGTAAGCGTACGCTTCAATGTGTCATCGCCGATATATTTTCGCATGTGTCCGATGTGGGTATAGTCATATACCGTGAATCCGCAGGTATAGAGAGAGACTTTGGGATAATCGAGTGGAGAAAAATCCTCTATCTTTCTTGTGAGTGTGTTAAATATTCGCATACCGTTATTGTATCAGACACACAACTTAGTTATTTCACTGGTTCATAAAACCGTTTGCCCTTCAGCTTTTTAGGCAGAAAACCCACACCTTCTTGTGGACCTACATACGTGCTAGACCAAGTATAGTTTTTGGCATATCCAAGGTTTTTCATCAGCTTAGTAGGGGCATTTCTCAGGTGCAGTGGTACGGGTTCATTCGGAAAATCGTATACTGCTTTTTTAGCAAGACCCATGGCATTTGCCACTGTACGTGATTTTTTAGCTGTTGCAAG
>CAZLAJ010000087.1:0-4280 GCA_964557525.1 uncultured Gammaproteobacteria bacterium
CACAAGGGATGCCTTACCTTTTTCTTACCTCATTATTTTCTACTTCCCTAATGATAAAAGATATAGTATGCGCATTAAGGCTACCTATGAAGCAGCTTATCATTTCTTCAGCATTTCTCATGTTTTTACTGTCAGTATCTTCTTTTTTGATGCGCAACACTCAAGCTGCGAGTACTATGGCAAAAGGGGTAAACGGGGTGATGCAGGCAGCATCGCCGTATGCGACACCCCCGTTGAATCCTGATAAAGCAATTGTCCCCACAGAGATTGAGATTCCTGCCCTCGGTGTTAATACTTCAGTAGAACCGGTTGGGCTTGATGCATATGGCAAGATGGATGTTCCTTCTACCGATGAGACGGTTGCATGGTATATGGGAGGGTACAAACTGGGGGAAACGGGACAGGCGGTGATTGCTGGTCACTATGATACACAAACCGGAGCTCCCGCTGTTTTCTACCATCTCTCTTCACTGCATGAAGGGGATATCGTGCGTGTTACTGGTGCAAACGGTGAGGTGAGAACATTTACGGTGACAAAAATTGCAGTCTATGAAAATGATAATTTTCCGGTAAGAGAGGTGTTTGGTCCGGCAGCAGATAGGGGATTAAACTTAATAACCTGTGAGGGGAAATATAATCCAGAGGTCCATAACTATTCCCATCGGACGGTTGTGTATACCAAGGAGATATAGCGATGTGTTTATACAGATTTCTTATCTATTTAACACAAAGGGTTTACATGTTTCAGGATATAATTAAATAAGCTTTAAACTGCTATTACAATTTTTAACATCTATGGACGATAGAAACAAATCACGGTTTGGGGTCGGTTTATTACTTGGCGTCACCCTTGGCGCACTGGCTGGCGTATTTCTTGCACCAAAAAGCGGTAAAGAAAACAGGGAAGACGCTATGAAAAAGTGGCAGGAGTTGCAAGACAGCTGGCAGAGAGGAGAGATGAAGGCAAAGGTGCAGGAGATATTCGGTGACGTATCAGAAGAGAGTGTGCGGCTCTACAAGCTTGCAACTGATGAGCTATTAAGAAGAATGAAAGAGTTGAAACTGTCTGACCGCCAAACCTATGATGAGATTGTCAGCTCAGTCATGGAATGGTTACGGACAAAGATGGCGATGGATCAGACAACAGAAGAGAAGGCAGAGAAGCTAGAGCAGAAGCTGAAGGATGAGTACGATGAAGTGGAGAAGAAGACAAGAAAGATCGCTCATGCTACTGAGCCATCATAAATCTAAACGGGCAGGAAGATGAGATATTGCATTATGAGTTGTAACGAAATAGTTTGAGCGCGCAGCAAATCCAAAAGGGATGTGCGCGCTCAACTTAGGTAACAAGTTAAAGGAGTGCATGAGTGCTATTATTATGCACAGTTATTAGTTTTCGTGTTAGAATGACTATATGTCCCTTCAAGATATTTACTACGTTGTTGCAATAACCACCAATATTCTATTTATCGTTATTCTCATTTTTATTGGTTTTGTCATCTGGCAATTGTATGTCAGTTTGAAGAATTTTCAGGAAAGAATAGTAAAGGAGATGGAGGATCTAAAGCGTTCAACGATTGATAGAGCTCAGGAATTTATCAGTACTCCAAAAGCTGAGATTGCTGGTATGGTTGGGATGGGTGTAGGTACCTTTCTCCTTTCAAGACTGAGAAATATGATTAAGATATTTTGATTGAACCAGAGAGTGGGGTAGACGGTGAACCACTTTCAAAAGATTTTGATTCTCCTTTATTTTCTTTACTATCCTGTTTACTTTCAGTTCTTTCAGATGACTTCTGTGGTGCTGGTGCACTCTGTTTTTTTTGGGTGGGGTGACTGTTTTTTCCACTTGTTCTTTGAGCGTTAGTGCTATTCTTGTGCTTTTGTTGACTCTGTTCGTGAGCAGGTCTACCTTTTTGTTGGATATTATTTTGTCCTTTACTTGCCGGACGCGGTTGAGCTTGAGCTGATGATGGTGTTTGATCCGAAGCACTGTCCTCATGAGTATGATCGTGGGATTGAAGTGGTTCAGGTTTGCGACCATACCGTTCTTTTGATAGGCGGATTATCTTCTCGCGATTGTCGTTTTTGAGTGATGGGAGAGGGAGAGTTTTTGCGGGGAATGGGGCAGTCATCATATTGTCAATTGAGAGCTTCATCACAACCTCAAACTTGCCCAAAGAGACAAGTTCGGTATCAGAGTATAGACCGCCAAACTCTTTGCTTAGGACCGCCGCATCCCGAGCTCCCACGACAAAGGAGATAATGGTGCCAACATTGCCGAATATTGCCCGCTGAATCTCGTCCTCCAGTTGTTCTATGTACTGGTTCGTGAGGGTAAGTGCAAGACGGTACTTTCTTGCTTCTGAAAGAATCTTAATGAATGAGGTAGTTGCAAAGTTCTGAAACTCATCTACATAGAGGAAAAAATCTTTACGGTCTTCTTCTTTCTGGAATGATCGGTTCATGGCCGCAAGCTGTATCTGAGTGATAATCATTGCGCCAAGGAGCGCCGCATTATCTTCTCCCAGCTTTCCCTGTGAAAGATTCAACAGAAGTATCTTTCCCTCGTCCATTACCTGTTGGAGGTTAATGCTTGATTTCTCTTTTCCAATGATGTTTCTAATCATGCGGGATTGAACAAATTGTCCGATTTTGTTTTGGATAGGAGAGATGGACTCAGCGCGTAATCTGTCTGGCATCCGATCAAACTCCTTCTCCCAGAAATCGCGTATCACCTTATCGCTCAGGTTTGCAACGACCCGTTTCCGATAGGCGTCATTAGAAAGAAGAGTAAGCGCATCAACAAGGGTTGCGTTTGGTATATCAAGCAGCGTGAGAATGACATTCCGTAGAATGTACTCCATTCGGGCAGACCATACTCCTGCCCATACTTTGGTAAAGATGCTTACGATTCCTGAAGATACGAGATCCTTATGCTGTGCATTTCGCACTTCAAGTACGTTGAGGGAGAAGGGTCTTTCGGTATCGAATGGTTCGAGGTAGATAACATCATTGAGGCGGCGCTTGGGGATGAAATCAAGCACGGTTTCGCACAGATCGCCGTGTGGATCAATGATTGCGATGCCCCGGTCTCGCCTGATGTCATCAATTGCCATGTTGGCAATGAGGGTAGATTTACCAGCACCAGTCTTACCCATAATGTAGACGTGACGTCTACGATCTGGAGTTTTGATGCCAAATATCTGATCCTTATTCTTATACTCCGCTTTTGCAAAGAAGTTTACTTCCTTTTTAGCATCTGCATCCATGAAATCAGAAACAGGTAGGTTCTCCGGAGGTTCTCCTGCAAGGGTGCGACCCCATGCGATATTTTTAACCCCCTTTAAAAGCGCTCCTGATGGATGCCAGAGCGTTGCAAGCTCTTGTGCATTAAAGATCTGGCTTTTCCGTTCGAAATACGAGGTAGTGCGGTTTGCCAGCCGTTTCTTGAAGGTCTCTTTCCTGAGAAGTGGTCTTCTGAAGAGAAACTGATTCCCTTCGCCTAACGAGAATGCGCCGTAGGTTCCGGCAAGGTTCTGGAGGATGGGGAGCAGGGCGATGTCCTTCTCATGCGTTCCTACTACGAAGCGCACCAAGGCCTTTCCGCCCTGGTAACCGGTCTTTTTTACTCCCAGTCCCTTTCCGGGCATAGAGGGGGGAGGTGTGCCGTTTTCACTCGGCCCTGCTTGTGCTGACGCAATTGTATGTTTTTGCCAAGCGAAAGATGCTGGAGTAATGAGAACTTGAATACCAACTGCGATGCGGCTGTCTTGTTTGGCGAGAAATCCGATGACGGTAGAGAGTGGGTCAATCGAAAAATCTGAGTAAGTTTTTATCGGTAAGTAGTATGATGAGCCCTGGATTAGTTCACCGTACGCCTGGTGTGGTGCATCAAGGATGATCTTTAAGGGGTCCGTTGTTTTTTGGATAAAGGACTTGTGATACGAAGAACTTACCAGACTTGTTATGAGCGTCTCTGTTTCCTGGGGTGTTGTAATGTAAAAATAGATGGTCTGGTTTATGAGAAACAGCTCAAATGCGTATGTCTTGGGTTGAGTGAACAGTCGTCTATACAGCGGAAAGTGAGAGGGAAGGAGAGCTGAAAAGATTTGAGTTGTGGCTTCGATCGGCGTCTCGTCGTCTTTCGGGTTTCTGATCTGAAAATGTGTCAGAGTTGACATAGATTATCTACATTGTAGCACATCTGAAGGTTCAAGGGTATTTTCTGATGTTTAAGTAATAAATGACATATAATGGAAATATGTTTGTATATTTTG
>CAZLAJ010000088.1:0-4192 GCA_964557525.1 uncultured Gammaproteobacteria bacterium
CAAACGTAATTAGTATTTCTGAACAGTTATTTTTCATTCACAAATCCCGCGGCTGTGTTCTCAACAATCTTCTTCAGCTCTTCTTCATCTTCTTTCTCAAGAATCCGCTTCTTATCTACCGTTTCCATCCACTTCTTACCTCTGACATTCAGATCAGAAAGAAGCTTGTCTGCAAATACATTTACTTTTCCAAGTTCCAGATTATCAAGATATCCATGTCCTCCAGCCCAGATTAACGCAACCTCTTCAGCAAGAGAGTATGTCTGGTGCAGTCTCTGCTTCAGAAGCTGAGTCATCTTCGCACCCCGGTTCAAAAACTTCTTTGTCTCCTCATCAAGATCAGATTCAAACTGGGAGAACGCAGCCATCTCACGGTACTGTGCAAGATCCAGCTTCAGCTTGCCTGCAACCTGCTTCATTGCCTTTGTCTGCGCATTTCCTCCTACGCGTGAGACTGAGATACCAACATTAATTGCTGGCCTGATTCCCGCATTAAAGAGGTCTGCATCCAACAGAACCTGTCCATCAGTAATCGAGATGACATTGGTTGGAATGTATGCTGACACATCCCCTGCGAGTGTTTCGATGATGGGGAGTGCGGTGATTGATCCTCCACCGTGCTTTTCATCTAGTCTACAAGATCTCTCCAAAAGCCTTGCGTGAAGATAGAAAACATCTCCTGGGTATGCCTCGCGTCCTGCCGGACGACGCAGAATGAGCGATACCTGGCGGTATGCCCATGCATGCTTGCTCAGATCGTCATAGACAACAAGCACATCTTTTCCTTTATCCATAAAATACTCCGCAATAGCAGTCGCAGAATACGGTGCAAGGTACTGAAGAGTTGCCGGGTCTGATGCAGATGCGCTCACCACTACTGTATAGTCGAGTGAACCATGAGTATTTAACAGATCAACAACCGCTGCAACCTTTGATGATTTCTGACCTACTGCACAGTAGATGCAGATCATGTTTTCCTTCTTTTGATTAAGAATCGCATCAATCACAAGAGACGTCTTTCCGGTTCCCCGGTCTCCAATGACTAGCTGTCTCTGTCCCCGTCCGATTGCAGTTAACGCATCAACAGCGATAATGCCTGTCTGAACTGGAACGGAGACCGACTTACGTGTTACAACTCCTGGAGCAACCTTCTCTAGAGGGTAGTATGTTTCTGGTTTAATCTTTGCCTTTCCATCCAACGGCTCTCCGAGCGGATTAACCACACGGCCGATGATCTCCTCATTGACTCCGATAGAGAGAGTTCTACCTGTTGCGGTTACCTTTTCTCCTGCTCGAATCTTCAGGTAGTCACCAAGAACAATGATTCCTGCCTCGGTAGGAGTAAGATCAATCACCATACCCTCAACATTAGACTCAAACTCTACAATCTCACCATACGCAACACCTTCTAAACCAGCAGCCGCTGCAACACCATCGGTAACACGGACAACGGTGCCAACTTCATGAGACTGGAGTTTTGCTCCTTCATCACTCTTCAGCTCATCCTCTATCTGTCTAATGTATTGATCAATCTGACTCATACGCTAAGGGTAAATTTGTAAACGATATTACTAATTACTATTTGTTACACACTATCAATCCGCTGCTTTACACTCTTCAGCTCTCCATCGATGGTTAAGTCGATCATCTGGGAGCCGAACTGGATAACAACACCGGCAAGAATTGATGGATCTACGGTGTTCTCGATCTCTGCGCCTTTCAGATCAGGAATGTTATGCATAAGTTCAGATAGCTCCTTTTCTGAAAGCTTATACGGCGAGACAACTGTCACCTTCTGCTCACGGTTCATGAGCCGCTTGGTGACATAGTTTTTCAGCTCTGCTTTTAATTTTGGATCTAGCTTCATAACAGTATGCAACTGCTTAAAATAGGACTTCAGTTAATCTCTACCTTTTTAGAAAGATTAGAGATGATGTTCTGGGTCATCTGTTTTCGCGCGTCATCGGTCAGATACTCTCGAAGCGCCGTATCAACGATCTGAACGCTTACGGTTGCGAGCTTTCCTTTTGCCTCGCGGTACAGCGCGTCTTTCTCATCTGAGAGTTTCTTTTTCGCCTCTTCGACAACCGCCTCTGCATCTTTTCTCGCATCTTTAATAATCTGCTCTCTTACTTCTTCGCCTTCTTTTTTAGCGGCGGCGATTACAGTATCAACTTCTTTCTTCATCTTCGCTCGATACTCTTTCTCCTCTTCTTTCAACTTCTCTTCCTGTTTAGTCAGAACCTCAAGAGACTTCTGCCTTTCCTCTTCATCTTTCTTCTGCTTGTGAAGAAATGTCACAAACGGTTTCATGAGAAAACGCTGAAAGATAAACAGAAACAGGAAAAAGTTTACAGCCTGCGCAATCATCAATTTCGGATCGATTCCTAGATTTTCCATGAGTTATATTATGTAAACTTGAGAATAAGGGCAATAACCAGCGCGTAAATAGCGACTGCCTCGGCAAATGCGATAGCAAGGATCATAAGGTTTCGCACTACGCCTTCTGCCTCAGGATTTCTGCCTAACGCCTCCATCGCGCGTCCGCCGATAAGACCGATACCGATGCCTGGTCCGATTGCTCCCAGTCCAATTGCTAATGCTGCTCCAATATTTTTAGCCATTTCTGTGTCCATAGTATTTGTAAAAAATAATAATTGCCCGCTTATTCGTGTTTATGTATGGCAACATTTAAAAACACTGCGGTTAACATAGAAAACACCAGGGCCTGCACCACACCAACAAATATCTCCATGAGGAGAAATGGGAAGGTGATGAGAACGGGAATAAGTGATGCAACAATTGCGATAAGCACCTCTCCTGCAAAGATATTTCCATATAATCGAAAAGAGAATGAGAGAACACGGGATGCTTCTGATATCAGCTCGAGAATCCCGAGCGCAAAATCCATCGGACCCTTAAAGTTGAAATACTTACTTAGGTGTACCTTCACCCCGAGGTGTTTAAAACCATAGTACTGAATGAGAACTACGGCGATAATACCAAGGGTAAGAGTTGTATTGAGATCTGCTGTATTTGCCCGGAAGAGCGGCACCGTCTCCACTCCATGCTCAGATGTCGTTCTCCATAGAACACTTCCTACCCCTGGCAAAAGCCCGAACCAGTTTTGCAGGAGGATGTACAAAAACATGGTGCCCACCCAAGGGAAAAACAGTAGTGCATTGTCCCCCAGCACTGACTTAAATAAATTATATATCGTCAAAAGAACCCAGTGAATAAAGTAGTAAGCTCTGCTTTTTTTATCTTTTTTACTTTCGTAAAAGTAGTACAGAGGTAGAGCGAGAAAAAAACCCGTAACAACAAGTGAGGTGAGAAGAGAGTTGGTGACATTAATTCCAGCAATATGAAAAACCGGCTCAGCTTTAATGCTAATATGCGGGCCACTTTTCTCCGTCATGTACTTTCTTTGAATAAATTGTAAAAGCCTAATACAGTCCCAAAAAAAATAAGCACGATTATTAATACCGGCTTTGTTCCGAATCGCTGATCAAGGTACACACCCAGAAAAGTACCGATGATCACTGGGACAATAATCGAAAAACCAACCGAGGAGTAGTGGGCGAGGATTGAATAATCCGCAGTTTCAGTTCGTTTCTTTCTTTGGATATTTCCTTTCACTACCCTGTTTCCTTCTTTATCTATGTATGGCGTATCTTGATCCGATGACATTGTATCAGGCATATATTTTCCTGTCAAGGAACTTTAACACGTTCCAAATCAACAGCCTTTTCCAACAGCATGCTCAGAGCATCATCCCGGTCATTTATCTTTCCTTTCATAAGAAGAAGCGCATTCAGTTTTAACATGCCCTTCAATTGTTGATATGTTTTTGGGAATACTACCACTTCCAGGTGTCCTGAATCATCAAAGACAGTCATGAAAGCCATCTCGCTGTTGTCCTTTTTTGTCTTTATCATCTTCATACCGCTCACAACTCCCGCTATGATGTGCACCTTCTCCACATCATCTTGGGTGAGATCTCCAATCTTTTTAGTAATCTTGCCGCTAATCAGAGGCATGTACCGGGCAAGCGGGTTTTTGCTTAACAGAAATCCGATTATCTCCTTTTCCATTGCAAACAACTGCTCTTCCGGAAGTTCCGGAAGTTCTGCAAATGTGTCTTTGGGGGCCTCATGAGAAGTATCTGATATGAATAATCCAAACTGCCCCT
>CAZLAJ010000089.1:0-4156 GCA_964557525.1 uncultured Gammaproteobacteria bacterium
CACACCGTTGCCCGCTGCAAAACATTTTCAGGAAATGATTAAATAGATTGATGTGACAATCCAATTAAACCTTCTTTAATGTCGTTATTGCTTGAGGCTGGTTATTTTTATGACGCGTAACTGGCTCTATCCCTATTCCAATATTTCCTTTTTCTCCATTAGTTCCATTTAGTGTTGACGTGTGTATATTCTTGTGTTAGTATGATTACATATGGCAAACACTAATCAAAAGGAACGGCTAAATGCATGGGTAAGTCCGTCAACATTAAGTCTTATTAAAATCTATGCTGCGGCAAAAAACATGAATCTATCAGAAGCAACAGAGGAAGTCATTAAACATGCAATCGGACATATAAAAGTAACCATAAAAGAACCCCAAAGAACTGATTTGCGGTCTTTAAGCGGTAGTGTGAAAGGGGCACCGAAAGATTTGTCCGAAAAACATAATGAGTATAGATACTAACATCATAATTGGTGATGCCGATGGTCTTATTGCATTAATTTCCGAGGATGATGCTCACCATCAAACAGCATATGATGTAGTAGTCAAGATATATGAAAAAGGCTTAAGACTACTATTTCCTTGCGTAACTATCGCTGAAACAATCACTGCTTTTACCCGAAAATATAACAATCCGGATGCTGCCGCAAATTTGACAAACCAAATAGTAAAAGGTCCATTAAAAATGACGGATACCACAGACCACATTATGAAAGAGGCTGCAAAGTTATTTAATCCTCATAGGTCTAAACAAGATACTTTTTTTGATGCAATAGTCGCGGCAACAGCCATAGAATATAATACTATGTATATTTTCTCATTCGATAATTGGTATCAGAAGCGAGGGTTTAAGCTTGCAAAAGATTTACTGTAAATAAGACAACGTCACAAGTATTATGAGTCGGATCAAATTGGAGAAAAGCAACAGAAAGGGCATGATTAGAGATGCACCAAACCGTAAGATGTAAATTAATCTCAACATATGTCCCAGCGCGCAGTACTTCAACTCGGCGACCCTCGATTGAAAGCACCAAATAAAACCATTTCTTACCCTTTAAGTACCAGGATCAAACAAATTATCCAGGATCTTGTCGACACTATGCGTCATAACGAACTGGTAGGAATTGCAGCTCCTCAGATAGGATCTAACTTTACTATCATCGTCACAGAACCCCGCGAGACTAAAACCCGCACCAAAGATCAGTCGGACATACTACGTATATACATTAATCCAAGAATTACCTATTCATCTAAACAACAAACAGTCATCTATGAAGGTTGCGGTAGTGTTGCTCATGGCACCTTATTCGGTCCAGTAAAACGTTCAAAACAGATCACCATCGAAGCAGAAGATATATCCGGACAAACATTTAGTCTTTCCTGTGATGGTCTTCTTGCGAGAGTCATACTACATGAATATGATCATTTAAATGGTATTGAATTCACTGAAAAAATTACTGATTATACAAAACTCATTAGTGTAGATCATTACATCAAAAACATTAAGTCATCTCCGACCCAAGTTAAGAACTCTCTCATCACTACCCTCTCTTATTCTACATCGTAGTTTTTAGAGAAGCAGATCATATAAAGAGAAAATACACTGCCCACCGGTTGGACAAGAAAACTACTTTTCAATCTCTATTGACTTTTTACTTCTATCCTCATACATTAATGATAGATGTCGATTGTATCACAAGAACAATCTACTGGTCTGCCTGCAGATATCTGGCGGCAACTAAACTATCCTCCTCGAATAAAAATCAACGACACTCTTACCCCTCCAGATCTTAATACTGATAATCCCTACTCGCATGCTGCGAAGTACACAAGCGCTATACTGGGACTTGCTCACCGTGCAGATATTTCTCCAAAGAAAATTGAAAATGCACAAGCATTTACAGTTGAATGGGCAGCCATGGCTGCTCTTCGCCCCGCTCTCGCACCTTACGGATTCGGTGTACACCTTGCTCCGGCCGAGCTGGAAAACGGACTACCGCAAAGAAGAGAGACGCTCCCACTTGCTGGAGTGGATCTCGTAGTTTTTCAAAAGGCCACAACTCCTCATCCTGTCGAACTTGCAATTAATATGAAACTTCGAGAGCGGAGAGTTAATGACGGATTTGGTTATGATCCACGGTGTGATGCTCCCCGCATTAACTGTTCCGTTGGATCTTGGAATACTCCAGACAATCAAGATATCCGCACCTGGCTTGAAGACAGAGTTATATATGGCATGTTAAACCAACGAAGTATTAAACACATGCCGGAATTCCGTGCTTACCTCCTAATGCGCATATCTCGGGTCCTTGGCTTATATACCTCGTACGCCCTCCGTGCGCACCACGATGGAACTGAACACGCACGAGCATCGAACGCTCCGTTTTGGCCTGATGGCGATAAGGAGATGTATGTGGAGCGCCTTCAGAATCTTTATGAATTTTTTCACCATATAGGTGTGAGCTATGTTCGCGTCGGACGCATATAGTCATTATTACACATCGTTTACCTTCTTCTTTCGGTGATGTTACAAACTGGAGGTACTATGAGGATTAATTAGCTATTCATTGTATTTGTATTGGTATGAAACATATCGTCGTTATCCCCATTTTGGTCGTCATAAGTATGGTGGTATCCCCGATAGTGTTTGCTCAACGTATAAAGGTGCAAAACGAATCACCTGCCTCATCTAACAAGGTGGATTCATCTCTACCTGACCCTGCTGTTCCTGAACAAAACCCATCAACTCAATCAGTAGATCCAACACAGACGGATCCGGCACCAACGGTACCTGTTACACAGACACCACTCCCCACACAACTACCCCCACTCATCCCCACCACAACACCCCCTAGTGAACCAACACAGACTGGTTACTATCCACCCCTACAACCTCCAAACACGACTGGTTCTACTGTTCCCCCATCAACTGCTGGGACAACTCAGGCAAGTCAAAGCAAAACAGACCCATCATCCATATCAACACGCTATTCTACCGTTCCTAATGTGTCCTCTCAATCATTACAAACAACTAACCCAGCCGGGAATGAAGAAAACATTACAAACAACACAACCCCAACACCAACTATCCAACCCCCAATAGCAATAAACGCAAATGAACCACAGAATGGACAGATGTTGCCCCAACTAGACAGAATTATTCGCTCGACCGGATATTCAATCCCCCTTATCGGCTCCTACCTCAGAGAACCTGCCTTCGCCTACTACCCCAATAATCAGCTCGGTATGCAAGAAACTGCTACGCTTCTGGGCATATCATTTATCTCATTCTTTTCCGGACTATCTCTCGTGTCATCTCGATTCCCCCGCTTCGTTTCTTCTCAACTCGCATACATTAAATCATTCATCGTCTAACTATGATGAGATACATCGGCATTGCACTCATATTCTTCAGTATCATCAACCTTTTCTTTGTCGCCTATCGTAACAGTAGGGTAGATGAAAAAACGAGAACTTTCTCTTCTCATACCCTGCTCACCTCCTCGTGGGACTACTATAAGCGGCGCTTTATTATGAAAGACGGACGGGTTATCGACCCATCACAGAATAATATCACTACATCTGAAGGTCAGAGCTATGCACTGTTGCGTGCAGTATGGATCGATGACAAAGACACATTTGATACAGTGCTCAGTTGGACGATGACCAATCTAAAACGGCCTGAAGACAACCTGTTTGGATGGAGATGGGGAAAGCGTGCAGACGGCACCTATGGATTCGCTGAAAATGGAGGCAACAATGCCGCATCAGATGCAGACCAGGATATAGCACTTGCGCTCATTTTAGCTTCCCGGCGCTGGAGCCAACCTGAATATCTAGCAAAAGCTCAACCCATAATGAGAGACCTTTGGAACAAAGAAACGGGAGAGGCGAACAATAAACGCTATCTTATTGCAGGAACATGGGCCAACCAGCCTGACAAACTCGTGATTAATCCCTCGTACTTGGCTCCATACGCGTGGCGAATATTTGCGGTTGAAGACAAAGAACGGGACTGGAACTCACTTGTTTCCCCTGCTTATGAGCTACTCAACTCTTCAAGCAACTCGCCACTTGATAAAGATTTTACCGTAGGGCTGCCTCCCAACTGGGTAGCGGTCCGAAAAACAGATGGTAATCTTGAGGCTCTAAAAG
>CAZLAJ010000090.1:0-4087 GCA_964557525.1 uncultured Gammaproteobacteria bacterium
CCTGATGGGTTGTATAACACATTTCCGTACTATTCGTTCCTCTATAAAACTCGTGCAAATCCTCATCCTATTCCTCACACAAAAGAACTATTCATCGAGGTGAATGCGCTTAAAACACCTACACTTGTGGTCTATGGCTTTGAAGATGAGTACTGTTATGGCAGAGTAGAGGAGTGTGTGAATATTTTTAGGAAAAACGTAAAAGATAACTCGCACTTCTCTTACTCTATTATTCAAGGAGCAGATCACGGATTTACCAATAAAGAAGGAGAACTTGCAAATACTATTGTTAATTGGTTTGCATCATGACCAAACAACAGGCTCTAGATACAATCGCAGCCGAAATCGCAGCATGCAGGATCTGCAAAGTAGGTAAAACAGGACTGCCGGTACCAGGCGAGGGAAGTCCCAATGCAAAGGTAATGTTTGTAGGGGAGGCACCCGGCAAACAAGAGGCAAAGACTGGAAGACCGTTTATCGGCCGCTCAGGACAACTACTGAGAACTCTCATTAAAGAAGCTGGATTAAAGGAGGAGGATGTGTATATCACGAGTCCTGTTAAATACCTCCCGCTGAGGGGCACTCCTACTCCCCAAGATATTGCACATGCAAAAATCCATTATGACAAGCAGGTTGCTATAATACAGCCGGAGGTGATTGTTCTTCTTGGGAGTGTTGCTGCACGTGCAAATCTTACCCAGCCTGTTTCAGTCACAAAACAACACGGACAAATTATAGATGAACACGGAAGAAAATATCTCGTCACCTATCATCCGGCAGCGGTACTGAGGTTTCCAAAATATAAACCATACGTTTTAGAAGATTTCAAAAAACTGAAGGCGCTTTTGTAAAAAATAGAAAATGTATGGGACAGCCTGTTTCTTGTTATGGACTTATTGTTACTGAAGGTAAAATGGGGGTTGCGGTGGGAGGGGGTGACGTTGGAGCCACCTTGTAATCCCACGGTTTCTTTACGCCAATATGTACTACATTATCTGCAACTTTATCCTTGTCGTTCTTTGCATACACCTTAATCTCATGAGCTCCTTCTTCGAGTGAAATTGTTTCATTTATATCCCTCACATCGCTCCACACCTTCAGCTCTTTACCATCAACAATCAGCTTTACTTCTTTTAATCCTGCAACTGTGGTAATTTTGGCGTTTATCTCAACATTATTCGTATCCACAGTCTGTTTGTCAGACGGTTTTCTGATTGAGACGACAAGATCTTCAGAGCTGCCGTCACTCTTTTCTGTTGGAGGTTTAAACTTATCATCAGATTGAGAACGCGCCCATTCATCAATTGCCTCCTGCCACCTATTTTTACCATCGATTGACACAGGATCATTCTCAGTAATTACTATATAGTCTTTTTCTTCATAGTTGCCTGTTTTAATCTCCACATCATTGGCAAGCTTTCCATTTGCTTTTGATATCTTCAGTTTCTTGTAGTAGGTAGACTGATCCTTGGGCTCAAAGCCATCGATAAAGTACTCGGAACGCTTGGGTTGTCCGTCCCGTGGGAGTCCACCTAAATAGCCGTCAATCTCCATTGCTTTTACCTTATCCGGCTTGTCCATTATTCCATCTCCATATTTCTTAAGCAGCATGGTCATAATTTTATTCCATATGGGAGAGGCACCCGTCACACCTGATGCAATCCTTGGGTTCATTGGGGTATTATCGTTATTCCCAACCCATACCCCCACAGTCACATCTTTTGTGAACCCTATCGCCCAGTTGTCCCGCTTGTCATCAGTTGTACCGGTTTTAACCGCAACGGTTTTGCCGGGAACATTCAGGTAAGAGCTTGATCCGAATGCTGCAGATCGAGCTACATTATCAGAGAGAATGTGGGAGATGAGGAATGATACTTCTGGTGAAAAAACTCTCGTCTCTCTTGCATCTTTCTGCTTATATAGTACCTTACCCTTAGAATCTACAATCTCAAGAATGGATTGAGCGTCTTTTTGAACACCTCCCCGCGCAAAAACAGAAAAGGCAGAGGTCATGTCAAGCACATTGCTCTCAGCTCCTCCCAGGGTAACAGCAAGACCAAAACGGGCAAGATTTTGCTGAGTAGGCGCAAGTGAATGGAGACCCATCTGATCAGCTTTCGTTAAAAAGTCCTTAATCCCAACCATCGCAAGCATCTTAACTGCCGGAATATTTAATGAATTTCCGAGTGCGAACCGTACCTGCACCGGACCCCTAAATGTGCCGTCATAGTTAACTGGTATATAGTCTTTCCCTCCCTGAACGGGAAAGGTTGTCTTTACGTCCATAAGCACGGTTGATGGAGTATACCCGCGCTCAAATGCAAGTGCATAGGTAATGGGCTTCACAGAAGAACCGGGCTGGCGCATACCAAGCGCTGCGTTAAACTTGCCAAAGTTCGGATCATTAAAATCATATGATCCAACCATGGCTAGAACCTCTCCTGTTTTTGTATCTAAGACTACCGTCGCTCCGTTTCCAACATCTGAGGTTTTTAATTTCTTAATCTCTTCATTTACTATCTTCTCTGCCTGCTGCTGGACCTCTAAAGATAGCGTAGTCTTTACCTTTAGCCCCTGATCGAGAATCTTCGGTCCATACTCCTTTTCCAGAAGATCTCTTACGTAGAATACAAAGTGTGGCGCGTTAATAGCAATATTCGGTTCAGTAAACTTCATTGTCTCAACTTCCTTTAACGCTTTTATTTCTTCATCTCTTGTAATATACCTATCTTCTCTCATTCTCCGTAAGACGTTTCTGGTTCTCGTCTTCCAGGCATCATTCTTTCCTATAAAAGGGGAGTAGTATGAGGGACTTTGAGGAAGACCAGACAAAAATGCGGCCTGTGCGATAGTTACATCTTTGGGAGATTTATTAAAATATCCTTTCGCAGCAGAACCAATACCCCAGAAACTACCTCCGTACGGCGATTCATTCAGGTACATCTGCAGGATCTGGTCTTTTGAGTACCTACGCTCAACCTCTATTGCAAGTATCATCTCACGTACCTTTCGTGACAAAGTCTGCCGAGGGTCAAGAAGTACATTTTTGATAAGCTGCTGGGTAATGGTGGAACCTGACTGAAGCGACTGTCCTCGTGATACATTGAAGGCTGCGCGTAATAATCCTTTTTCGGAGATTCCCTGATGGCGGTAAAAATCCTTATCTTCAATCGCTATCGTCGCTTGCTTGATATACTTTGAGATCTCCCCGCTCTCTACTGGCACTCTATTTTTATCCTTATATATCTCGTACAGTATCTTCCCGTCGCGGTCATAGAACACAGTAGATAGTCCAGTTGTCTGGGCAAGTTTTGTAGGGGAGGGGAGATCCCTCGCAAACCAGGCAAATGCGGCAAATGCAAAGATAAAGAAAAAGACAATAAATCCGATAAATACGCCGAATGCTGTTATGAGAAGTTTTTGTCGTGCGTTTCTTCTTCTAAAGAGAGTTCCCCGTCTCATAGAGATACAGTATACACTATTGTGTCCACTCTTTCCTCAAGCGAAGCTGATATAATGGAGTTATGCATATTAAACATATTCTTAAATCTAAAAAGACCGCACAGATCCTTATCGCCATTGCATCAGTGTTACTGATAATTTCAAGCATTGCACCTCTGTTTATGCGTTAATAATGTATGGATGCGCTTCATGAACCGATCGATGCGTTAAAAAGAACAAGCCCGGTGACACTTCGCCGGCTCCGAGCACTGGGGATAGAAACGTTCAGAGATCTCCTTCACTACTTTCCCTCTCGCTATGATGATTACTCTCTCATATCAACTCCAGCAGAGGCACAAGCGGGGGAGACGGTAACGATAAAGGGGACGGTTACCAAACTTACTCAAATTATACCCAAAGGTAGAGTTCGGATTCAAAAGGCAGTTATCACTTCAGATTCTGGCGAGACGATCGAAGCAACTTGGTATAACCAGCCGTATCTTTTAACCACCCTCAAAAAAGACATGTATGTGTCTGTATCGGGAAGCGTTAAACAGTTTGGGAATACAAAAACGATTGAGGTCAAAGAATATGAGATTCTTCAAGAACATGGAAGTGATACGGTGCACACCGGCCGTCTTGTTCC